>JAACZQ010000040.1 GCA_009996675.1 Chitinophagaceae bacterium | reverse complement strand
ATCAGGGGATTACTCCAGGTATACGTAGTGCCGGAGGGAACATTGGTAGCGGCAAAATTGAAGGCAGTACCACTACAAACATTGGTCAATGTCTGATTACCAATCACCGGCAAGGGTTGAACCGTAACAGCCAGTGTGAACGGAACACCGGTACAGGCACCGGCAGTAGGCGTAACCACATAATTGGCCAGTGCAGTGGAAATAGTGGTATTCACCAAAGTTTGACTGACACTGCTTTGCGGACTGGCCTGTGAAGAACCACCGGTTACGGTTCCCAGCGGATTATATACCGGAGTACCCCATGTATAAACAGTACCTGTGGGAACATTGGCCGGTACGAAATTGAAACTGCTGTTGCTGCAGGCAATGGTTGACTGATTACCAATATTTGGTGTGGGATTCACGGGAACAGTAACTACCTGTTGTGAGTTACAGCCATTGGCACTAATCGTATAGGTGTATAATACATTGACCGGTACAACAGCCGAACTCACCAGCACTTCGTTGGGGTTATTAATACCGGAAGCGGCAGTATTGGTAATAAATGTTTGCACAGCCCTGCTCCAGTTGAAATTGGCACCGGCTACATTCGATGTGGGGAAATAGGAAAAACCTGATCCGCTACAAATGGCAGCAGGATTATTCAGACTGGTTAAGACTGGTGTGGGGTTAACCAATACACTAACCGTTTGTGTATTGGTACATCCCGCAGTGGTAGCCAGGCTGTATACATACGATACCGTTATTGGCTGGTTGGTGATATTCACCAGCACTTCATTGGGATTATTAATACCCGTGGCCGCCGGATTGCTGATGCCTGTTACGGCTGCCCTGGTCCAGTTGAAACTGGTGCCGGCTGTATTACTGGCCGCGGCATAGCTGAATAAATTATTGCTACAGATGGCGGGTGGGTTTACCGATAAATTGAGACTGGTTGCGGGGTTTACATCAACGGCAATGGTAAATGGTGCACCCACGCAGGCACCAGCTGTAGGTATCACGGTGTAGTTCAACTGTGCCAGCGCATTGGTGGTATTACTCAATACCTGCGAAATAGATAAAACGGGTGTGCCTTGTGCAGTATGCCCGCTTACAGATCCAACCGGTGCCACGGCAGGAATAGCCCAGGTATAACTGGTACCAGCCGGAACAGCACTGGGTTGTAACGTAAAGCTGTTGCCCGAACAAATGGCTACACTTTGATTGCCGACCACGGGTGTTGGATTCAGCGGAACAGTTAACAGGAAAGGATTACCCGAACAACCATAGGAACTGGGTGTAACCGTATAGGTAATATTGTTGAGTACATTATTGGTGCTGAACAGTGTTTGACTGATGGAAGTTTGTCCGGATTGCGGACTGGCACCACCAATACTGGTAGCTGGACTGGTGATGGGATTATTCCAGGAGAATACTGTTCCTGCCGGAACACCTGCCGGCACATAATTGAATGCCGTACCGCTGCAGACGGCTGCAATGGTGGTATTGGTGGCAACGGGAACCGGGTTAACCGTAATAGCTACGGTAAAATCATTACCCGTACAACCCGCTGCTACCGGCGTAACCGTATAAGTAGCCAATGCCGGATTTAAAGTGGCATTACTCAATGTTTGGCTGATGCTGTTTTGCAACACACCCGAACTGCCACTGGTAGCACCTAAGGGACTGCTTACGGGAGCTGTCCAGGTATATTGTGTACCCACCGGTACATTACCCGGATTGATGGAGAAACTATTGTTGCTGCAGATGGTAGCCGATTGTGCTGCAACCACCGGAACAGGTTTTACCGTAATGGAAACCACTTGTGTAGAACTACAACCATTGGCGCTGATGGTATAATTATAACCAACGATGATGGGTGCTATAGTGGTATTCACCAATGGCTCGGCAATATTACCAATACCGGATGTGCCAGGGTTACTGATACCTGCAATGCCGGGGCGGGTCCAGCTAAGCGTTGCACCTGCCACGCCGGAAGTAGCGGTATAATTAAACATACTGCCACCGCAAATAGGTGTGGTAATGGTTGAACTGCTCATGGCAGGGGTTGGGTTCACGGCAACAATTACCTGTTGTGTATTACTACAGCCTGCTGTGGTAATCAAAGTATACTGGTAAGTAACATTGATGGCTGCATTGGTGGTATTGATCAGTGTTTCATTGGGATTGCCCGAACCCGTACCGGTAGGATTACTGATACCGGCAACCACAGCCCTGGTCCAGTTATAGGTATTGGTGGAAGGGGTATTGCTGGTAGGGTTATAACTGAAAGTGGTATTACTGCAAATAGCAGCGGGTGTTAAGCTGCTGCTCAGTTGTGTGGCAGGTGCTACGGTAATAATGGCGGGGAAATCAGCTCCTGCACAGGTGCCTGCAATGGGTGTAACGGTATATTCTGTTTGTGCGGGCAGATTGGTGGTATTCACCAGCAATTGCGCAATTGTAACCGTAGGTACTGTTTGTGGTATGGCGCCACTCACTGCACCAAAAGGAGTATTCACGGGTGCTACCCAGGTATAGGATGTTCCGGCCGGTACCAGTGCGGGTGTTACATTGAAAGTACCACCCGAACAAATAGAGGCTGTTTGTACTGCAACCGTGGGAACCGGATTAACCGGTACGGTAACCGTAAAATTATTACCCACACATCCATTGGCCTGGGGTGTAACGGTATATACGGCATTGGCACTGGTGGTGGTATTGTTGATCAGCGTCTGACTGATGCTGTTCTGCGCGGCCTGTGCACTGCCACCGGCCAATGTACCCAGGGGTGCGATAACCGGATTGCCCCAGGAATAGGTAGTACCTGTTTGAATACCAATAGGCGAATAGTTGAAAGCAGTACCACTACAGATGGCTGTAATGGTTTGGTTGGTAGCCACCGGTATGGGGTTAACCGTAACACCCACCGTAAAGTTTAAGCCCGAACAACCATTGCTAACAGGTGTAACCGTATAGTATAAGACACCCGGATCGGTAGTGATATTGAAAAGGGTTTGACTGATGCTGTTTTGCAATGTGCCTGCACTACCCCCGGTAACCACTGCTGTGGGCACACTGGTAGGATTGGCCCAGGTGTACTGGGTACCCGCAGGAACACTGCTGATATTGGTTGTAAAACTGCTGCCACTACAAATCACTGCTGTTTTGCCTGCCACCACCGGCACCGGTTTAACCACAACCGTCACCGTTTGTGTATTGGAGCAGGTATTGGCATAGGTGGTATATTGGTAGGAAACGGTTTCCGCATTGGTGCCCGTATTCACCAGTATCTCTGTTGCATTACCAATGCCGGACTGCGTGGGGTTACTGATATTGTTCACGGCATTGCGCGTCCAGGTGAAACTGGCACCCGCCACCAGCGAAGTAGGTATATAGGTAAAATTTGCACCACTACAGATAGCGGTTGCCGATAAGGCACTGGATAAAGTGGGGGATGGATTAACCACTACCACTACGTTTTGTGTAGTGGGACAATTGCCGGAAGTATTCAGGGTATAAGCATAGGTAACAGGAACCGGCGCATTGGTGGTATTCACCAGTACCTCATTCGGATTATTGCTGCCCGATGCGGCGATATTGCTGATGCCGGAAGTAACGGCTCTCGACCAGGTATACGAATTGGTTGAAGGAGTATTGCTGGTAGGGGTATAACTGAAAACAGTATTGTTACAGATAGCAGCAGGTGTCAGGCTGCTGCTCAATTGTGTGGAAGGATTCACCTGTACCGATACGATTTGGGTATTGGCACAACCACCGGAGAATACGGTTACTCCATAATTCACCGTAACCGGTGCAGTAGTGGTATTGGTCAGCTGCTCGCTGATATTACCGGTACCATTGGATAAGGTATTGCTGATGCCTTCTGTATAATACCTGGTCCAGGCATAAGTGGGGGCGTTAGCGGAACTTCCTGGCACATAATTGAAAAACGCATTGCTGCAAATGGCAGGTGGTGTAAGACTTGTATTCAGACTGATGGATGGTGCTGCGGCACTACTCACGGTAACCACTACCTGGAATTGGCTACCCACACAACCGAAATTATTGGGGGTAACGGTATAGGTAGCAGTAGCATCTGCTGCCGTTACATTATTCAGGATTTGTCCGATATACGATAAGCCAATCGCCTGCGCACTGCCGCCGGTAAGCGCACCCACGGTGGGTGATATGGTGGGCGTGCCCCAGGTATAAGTGGTACCAATGGGCACGTTGGCGGGGTCAACGGAGAAGCCTTTGTTGTTACAGGCATTCACGTTAATGGGAGACGGGGTTACATTGGGAATGGCATATACCGGTACGGTTACATTCTGCACATTGGAACAAGTGGTAATACTATTGGTTAGTGTATACGCATAGATGGCCGTACGGTTCAGCAGGGTTGTGTTGGTTAAGGTTTCATTCGGATTACCCGATCCGCTGGCGGCAGCATTGCTGATACCCGCCACCGCACTCCTGCTCCAGGCAAAAACAATATTGGTTTGTAAAGATGTAGGGTTGTAATTGAAAGTATTACCACTACAAACACCGGGCGGGAATAACTGGCTCGATAATTCCGGTAAGGGATTCACCGTAATATCAAAACTTTGGGTATTCACACAACCAGATTTACTGAGTGTGAATTCATAGGTTGCAGTAACCGCATTGATATTGCTGTTGTTCACCAATACTTCACTGATATTACCATTGCCTAAACCAGAATTGGGACTGAGTCCGGCAGTAGATGCACGGCTCCAGGTGATATTGGTACCTGCTAATGCGGAAGTTGGACTGTAATTAAATGTAGTACCACCACAGATGGTAACATTCGAAGTACTGCTGCTGAGCGTGGGCAGCGGATTCACGGCAACCGTAACAGTCTGTGTTTGCGTACAACCCGTCGCGGTATTGTTGAGTGTGTAAATATAGTTCACGCTGATGGGCGCGAGTGTGGTATTGGTGAGCAATTCATTCGGATTACCGGTACCTGTTCCGGCACTATTGCTGATACCGGCAACGGTGGCTCGGCTCCAGGTATAGGTAACATTGGGATCCTGGTTGGAAGAGGGATTGTATACAAAGTTGCTGCCACTACAGGTTGCAGCTGGTGTTGTGCTGCTGTTGAGTACTGGTCTGGGATCTACATTAACAGAGATATTCTGTGTATTGGTACAACCATTGGCCTGCAACTGAACAATATAAGTAGCTGTAAGTCGGGTAGTAGTGATATTGCTCAATGCTTCACTGATATTATTACTGCCATTATTGGTATTGGGTGTAATGCCCGATACCAGGGCCCTGTTCCAGGTAATGGTAGTACCGGCTGTTGCACTGGCAGCGGTAAAATTGAAGGTATTGCCGCTACAGATATCGGTGGTAGCCGTACTGTTGGTTAGTACGGGTTTCGGATTCACGGTCACTTCCAGGGTGAAAGTGCTGTTGTCGGAAGCTTCCACCGAATAGGTTACGGTTGAAGGATCCGTGGAATTGTTGATCAGGGTTTGCGATACGGTATTTTGCGGAACCGACTGCGGTGTGGCATTTACGGTACCGGCAGGAGCTACCACAGGTACAGCCCAACGATAAGTGAGCGCACTGGGATTACCCGGTGGGGTAAAATTCCAAGAAGCCCCACTGCAAATCGTAATGCTGTAGTCAGCAAATGCAGCGGCTTTGGTAACAAAACCCAATAAAATCAATGTAAGAAAAGATAGCACCCGGGCACAGGTAGCGGAAAGGTTTTTACACGGTGCTTTTACCAACTGGTCGGTCATAGGTCTCAACAATTATTTTGGTTTTCGGAGTATGGTCTGCCGGTTTTTAAGGCGACAATACCCCTGGGCATCATTCAAAATTGAACAGTATGCCTTACAATCAACTGTATCGTAGGTTACGAATGGATTAATAATGTACACAACAAATCCGTAAAAAACGAATTGTTGCAGGTTGGGGGATAAGCCGTTAAGCAATATAAAGATACAAAAATGATGGAATATGCTGCTCCTGCTACATTATTTAGCAATCCGCTTCCGCCATTTCACCACTTCAAACCAGATAACCGATGCAAAACCAATGCCTATGGACAATAATACCGGTTTCAGCCCAACAGGGGCGAAATGGAAAAACTGCTGTAAAGCGGGTACCATCAGCAATAAAGCGGTCAGTAACACAGTAATCCCGATCACCAGCCGGATCAGTTTGTTCCGGTAACCAATGGTATGCAGGAATGAATAGTAAAAAGAACGATTGACCAGGGTCAGCAGAATATTGGCAGCAATCAGTGTTATAAAGACCAGGGAGCGGGTCTGGTCTTCGGTCATACCCATTGATACCGCATACTGGTAACTGCTCAATGTGCCTGCGGTAATGGCCAGGCCCTGCACCACACTGGTAGCCAGCTCGCGCCAGCTGAAAAAAGTATCGGTAAAGGGACGGGGTTTTTCCTGCATGGTATTGGCTTCCATGGGTTCATTCTCATACACAATGGAGCAGGTAGGTCCCATGATCAGTTCCAGGAAAATGACGTGCATGGGCGTGAAAATATTGGGGTAGATCCAGCCCAGTGCTAATGGAATGAATACGGTCAGGATAATGGGTATATGAATGGAAATGATGTACTGTATGGCTTTTTTCAGGTTGGCATAAATTTTCCTGCCCATGGCTACGGCGTCCAGCATTTTGGCCAGGTCATCTTCTACCAGGATGAGTGATGCCGCCTGCTTGGCAATCTCTGTTCCTTTTTTACCCATGGCAATACCAATATGCGCTGCTTTTAAAGCCGGGCCATCATTCACCCCATCACCGGTCATGGCTACAATTTCCTGGCGTGCTTTTAATGCCTGGATGATGCGCAATTTGGCTTCGGGATACATACGTGTGAACAGGTAGGTATTCGCCGCAGTTTCGGGTAATGCGGCATCGGGAATCTGCATCAATGCATCCCCGGACAGATGCACATCATCGTGCCTAAACCCGATCTGACGGGCAATAGCGCCGGTGGTCGCTGCATTGTCGCCCGTAATGATTTTTACAGCAATCCCCGCGCGGTAAAATCCCTGTAATACTTCCGCAATATTGTGTTTGGGAGGATCGTAAAATGCTACCAGCCCATGAAAATGAAACCGGAACTCCTGTTGCGTGGCCGGAAAATCATGGCCACTCCATGCGGTACTTCCCACACCCAGTACCCGGTACCCTTTTACGGCGAGTGACTGTAAAGCTTCTGTAATCTGTTTCCGATCACTGTCCGTAAGATCCGATACCGCCATTATAGCTTCGGGTGCACCCTTGGCTGCAATGATGCGATGGCCCGATGCGTTTTCAAATATATGCGTCATCATCGGAGGCTTACCCGATAATGGATATTCGTGAATCATGTGGTACTGCTGCCGCTCATCCTGCCTGCCTGCCTTGACATACGCTTCATGTAATGCCTGCTCCATGGGATCGAAGGGAATAGGCTCACTGCTCCACATGGCCATGGTAACCAATGCAAAAGCGTTTTCATCCAGCTGATGGGTATTGGTCAGTGTTTGTCCGGAAGGAAAGAGGTATAGTCCCGCCAATTGCATACGGTTCTCTGTGAGGGTTCCGGTTTTATCGGTACAGATCACCGAAGCACTGCCCAGGGTTTCCACCGTTTTCATCTGTTTCACCACAATACCCATTTTCATCAAACGCCAGGCACCCAATGCCATGAATGTGGTGAAAGCAACGGGAATCTCTTCGGGCAGAATACTCATAGCCAGTGTTAATGCCTTGATGAGACTATCGGCCAACTGGTGTGAATGCGTATAGTTAATGCCCCATACAATGAGGAAAACAACCACACCTATAATCACCATCTTCTTCACGAATAATTGAATCTGCCGCTCCAGGGGGGTGGTTTCTGTTTCTACCGCTTCCAGGCTTTTACCAATGGCGCCCAATTGGGTGCTATTGCCAATGGCAGTGACCTGTACAATGGCCAGTCCGCTGGCCACCTGTGTGCCCATGAATACCTGGTTATTCTCAGCACCCGTGTCTTTGTACACAGAGAGCGATTCGCCGGTTAGTACCGACTCATTTACTGAAAAATCATTGGAGTGAATGATGATCCCATCTGCCGGAACGGAACTGCCTTCTTCAATAATCAGACAATCACCCATAACCAGTTCTTCGGTTGGTATTTCCTGGTCATTGCCATTGCGGATGACACGGGCGGTGGCTTTGGTGAAATTTTTAAGTTTATCCAATGCATTCCTGCTGCGGGAATCCTGGTAGATGGAAATGGCAGAAACCAATACAATGGCTGCCGCCAGAAAAATGGCATCACCCGTACTGCCCATGATAAAATAAATCACGGACGTGATGAGTAATAGCACTACCATGGGTTCACCGGCAAGGCTTTTCAGGAGTTCGAGGATGCGGTTTTCTTTTTTAAACAGCAACTTATTTTCACCATGTGCTTTTCTGGCCTCGGCTACTTCCTGATCGGTTAAGCCCTGTATTTGCAGTTTGTCGGGTATCATGTGCCTGGTATTGTGAATCCGCTCTAAATTAACTATTCAATGTCGTAATTTCGGTATTATCCATGAGATTGCTGCTTTGATCATTTTCTCAACAATAAATAGTGTGTGTTTATGCGTAACATGATCGGATGGATCGGAATAGGAATACTTTGTACCACTTCGGTATCGGCACAATCTTATACGGAACAATTGCAGCAATGGCATACCCAAAGAATCGCTGCAATGAAAAGTCCCCAGGGCTGGTTGAATCTGGTGGGTTTATTATGGCTGGAAGAAGGGGTTAATCATTTTGGGACAGCAGCTTCCAATACCTGTCGTTTTCCGAAAGGAACCATTGCTGCCAACGCCGGACGTCTGATACGGAAAGGTATGCAGGTGATACAGGTAGCCAGCCCAGGTGTATCATTATATGTTGATGATGTGCTGAAAGATTCAGCCTTAGTATTTGATGGTGTCAGCGGCGAATCGCATGAAACAATACACGGCAGCCTGCGCTGGAAAATTATCAGGCGGGAAGATAAACTGGGTGTACGGCTCAGGGACTTGAATAGTGCACAGCTGAAAAACTTCAAAGGGATTCCGCGTTATACACCAGACATCACTTATAAAGTGCAAGCCCGGCTGGAACGTCCCATCGTACCACAAACCATTAAGATTACCAATGTACTCGGACAAACAACGGCTACCCCTTCACCCGGCAAATTATTCTTTGAATTGAAGGGCAGGTCTTTCGTTTTTGATACCATGGAGGAAGAGGGGAAACTGTTTATTGTGTTTGGAGATTTAACAAGCGGGAAAACAACCTATCCATCCGGACGATTCCTCTATGCCGCCATGCCGGGGGAAGATGGGATAACAACGCTGGATTTTAACCAGTCCATCAATCCGCCCTGTGCTTTTACACCCTATGCTACCTGTCCGCTGCCGCCGCGACAAAATATATTGCCTATTGCCGTACGGGCCGGGGAGCAGTACCGGCATTAGGGTTGTTGGTCAGGCGACCAACAACGGCGTGAATATTTATGTTATCCTTTGCCGTAAGTGCAGGAGAGCAGCATCGGCATTATTGATCAATCAATGGGTTTTTAGCACGCTTTTCGGCTCTTTTCTCGAGCCAGTTGGGTATAATCATCCCGTCAAACAAAGGGGTAATGATGGCAAACAGAATAGCATAAATCAAGTATACCCGATCTTCTTTGGGTAAGCGGAAGCAGGCTGATACACTTACCAGAATAAGGCCAACCATGAGATAACGGAGTATATGTGATTTTCGTTTTGTTTTCATGACACAGGTTGCTCAATAAATATAACCGTTTTGTGGCGCATTGACAGTTGGAAAGTCCGAAAACCTTTTTTGTGCGC
>JAACZQ010000039.1 GCA_009996675.1 Chitinophagaceae bacterium | reverse complement strand
AACATGAGTTTAAAATAACACACGGCATTCAAACACTGTTTTAATTAACGGACCATGCGCGTCCTGCTACTGTTCTTATTAAGCTGCTCCTCTCCCTTATGGCCGTACGCACAAACTACGCCGGCACATACCTGGGAAATTACCGGCAAAGACCCTACCGGTAATAAGGGATTTATTTTGCTCATTCAGTCCTATTCCAGCGAAACCGTAGTATTGGTCAAACGAATCGACAGTGTTCGTCAGCATGCCCTGCAGCATGATCCTTTGTATATAGAATACCGTACCGGTATTAAAAATGCCAGTTCACTGGATGAAGTGAATGTACTGGCTGCGCAATTGGGCGAAGTGGTGGAAACCTATACCGTATATTCCATTGATACGCTTACCTGTACACCCGATTGGTCCGTCAAGCTCAACAACCTGGCCGAGACAACCGCGCAGGCTGCTGATGCGGTATTAAAAGGCAGTAATGATCTGGCAGGTGCCGTTAAAAGCAAAACTGCCTTCCATTTTCGCTACTGGCAGGGCCGGAAAAGAAAAAAGGATTTGTATGTACCGGACCC
This sequence comes from Chitinophagaceae bacterium, assembly GCA_009996675.1. Lineage (GTDB taxonomy): Bacteria > Bacteroidota > Bacteroidia > Chitinophagales > Chitinophagaceae > Sediminibacterium. The sequence continues at coordinate 2,659 of JAACZQ010000039.1, read as the reverse complement.
CAAAAGCAGCAGTCCGCTCTTATACCAACTCATCACCCAAACCCTGGATGCCTATCTGCAGGCCCGGGACGGGAAGGGCATATTAAATGATGAGCAGCGTTTGGGTTATTGAACCTATTTCATATCCCCACTGGTAAAACTCAGCGGTAATAACATACCTGCATGTGGCACTACAATGACTTTACCATCCATACCACCCAGAATAAGCCGGATGGGCTGCCCGGTTCTTTCCTGGTATTCCAGCAGGCTCTGGCGGCAGATGCCGCAGGGGGAAATGGGGTGATTGCTATGACCCTGTAAATTGTGGTAACTGATGGCCAGGGAATCGATGGGTGCTCCTGGATGCAGGGATGCCAATGCACCCAGCAATATCCGCTCGGCGCAAATACCAACGGGGAAACTGGCATTCTCCTGGTTTGATCCTTTTACCAGGCTGCCATCGGCCAAACGAGCTACTGCCCCAACCTGAAAATTGGAATAAGGTGCATAAGCTGTTGCCGTTGCTTCACGGGCGGCCCGCAATAAAGCCGCATCTGATTCCGCTAAAACCTCAATGGAATCGTATACATCGTAGGTGAAAGTAAATTGCTGTTGATCCATATCTTAACCTATTTAGACAAAAAAGTCCCCACAGCTTTCGGCTATGAGGACCCCTTACGGCAAGGTAATTTACGATATTCCGGCGAAACCGCCAAATCAGGCTTAGCGGATCAGGTTGAATAAACGCTTCCAGCGCGGGCCCTTATCCCAACTGAACCAGATGAGGGAAGCTTTGCCCACCACATGTGTTTCGGGTACAAAACCCCAGAAACGGCTATCCTGACTGCGGTGTCGGTTATCACCCATCATCCAGTAATAATTGTACTGTGTGATATAGGTAGTAGTGGCTTTCCCGTTGATGATGTATTGGCCGTTTACCTCTTCCAGCTGATTGTGTTCATATACACTGATCAGTCTGCGGTACAGCGAAATGGTTCGCGGATTGAGTTGTAACGTATCTCCTTTCTTGGGAATATACAGCGGACCGAAATTATCGATGCTCCAGGGATAATTCACTTCATCGGCGGGGAAAGTAATGCCAATATAATTTTCCTCATAAGGTACCATGGATCTGAAGTTGGGATGCTTTTTCAGTTTCTCTGCTTCACCGGGTGTTACATTGAATTTGAAACTGCTGTCGCTCAAAACTTCCACCTGTCCCTTGGTATCTTCCGGATCAATGCCCAGTTCTTCTTTCAGGAAAGACTCATCATACGGTTGCTTATTGGTGGTAACAATATATTCCGTCTGTGAGCCGGGTGGCAGGAATGCGGGTTGATTATTCACGTAGAGCACCCCTTTGCGGATCGACAACACATCGCCACCAACCGCTACACAACGTTTGATATAGTTATCGGTTTTATCCATGGGATGCACCAGTATGGGGAACTGGTCCTGTAAAGCCTGACGGTTGCCCTTGAAAGTAAACCGTAACTCATCATAATACGTGCGCTTACTGCCATACTCCGGCAGATTAATGATGGTATCACCGGCGGGGAAGTTAAACACCACCACATCGTTACGTTCTACCTTGCTGAAGGAAGGCAGTCGTTTATACGGCAACTGAATCCAGGTGAGGTAGGAAGGTGTGGTAACCGAGGAAGGCATGGTATTGTGTACAAAGGGGAACGACAAGGGTGTTTGCGGAATGCGGGCACCATAACTCATTTTGTTTACGAAGAGAAAATCATTCACCAGCAGGGTTTTTTCCATGCTCTCTGTGGGAATCACATACGCTTCAAATACAAAAGTGCGGATGATGGTGGCAGCGACCACTGCAAAAACACCGGCATCAATCCATTCCCGGCTACCCGATTTTCGGTAGCCTTTAAATGCTTCTTCGCCATACCATTGCTCCTTGGGAGAAAATCCCAGGTACGGGAAATAAATAAAGGGCAGGAAAACAGCCGCCGCATGGTGCAGCAGACTGAACCGTTTGAAGTGCATCACGAAAATAATGGTGATCCAGATGGTGATGAACTGACCCATTACAGGTACCAGTTGCAGCCAGAACCAGTATTTTTTGATGCGGCATTTGTCTACAATCTGCCAGGTATTGTAAAAGGGAACCAGGGCTTTCCAGGGCTCAATGCCCATTTTCTTAAACATACCCCACATACCCAGGTGCCAACCAATGGTGCCGATGATGAATAGCAATAATCCCATAATGAAGTGTTGATTCCCAACAAAAATATCCTTTTAGAACACACCGTAAAGGATTACAAGTAAAAGTTTTCCTAAATACGACGCATTCCAAAGGTTCTATGTACATTTAAAGCCGCCAGTGCCTGCTAAACCTGCATAACGGACGATGAACCATTTTTCCATCCGTGATATCGAGAACCTGAGTGGTATCAAAGCCCATACCCTGCGTATCTGGGAACAACGATACCAACTGCTGATCCCCAAGAGAAAGGAGAGCAAACACCGGTATTATGATAATGAGGACCTGAAACATATACTCCGGATCTCTCATTTGTACCACAATGGCGTTAAAATATCACGTATTGCCAGCCTGGATCAATCCATGATCCGGAACCTGGCCCTGGAACATACCCGCAGTCATTTACCCGCACCCCTGCTGGTTAACCAGCTCATTGAAGCCAGTATTGATTTCGAC
>JAACZQ010000038.1 GCA_009996675.1 Chitinophagaceae bacterium | reverse complement strand
AAGAGGCTTTTGAAGCGGTCTTTGCCAAATCACTACACCTGCTGGGTTTTGAATCCACCATCCTGGATGTGGTATATCCTTTCCTCGAAAAAATTGGATTACTCTGGTTAACCGATCATGCCATCCCGGCGCAGGAGCATTTTGCCAGCAATATCATCCGCCGCAAAATCATTGCCGCCATTGATGCATTACCACTCCCACAGCCCGATCCCAACCTCCAGCATACCACCGTACTCTTTACACCCGAGGGCGAATGGCATGAACTGCCCTTATTGATGGTACAGTATTTTTTCAGACAGGCTGGTCGCAATACCGTATACCTGGGGGTTAATGTCCCGCTGAACGATCTGGCATTTTATGTCAAACACAAATCACCAGCCCGTTTACTTTTTTACGGTATCACCCATTTGTTTGATATGGATATTAACCAGGTTGTGGAAGCACTGCTCCAGCGGTTTCCCGAACAGCAAATCATTATGGCCGGACCATTAACCGGCGCCGTACAGCTGCACCACCAACAATTATCCCTGATCCGCACACAGGGTGAACTGATTCAGTTTGCCAAAGGGAATATTCTTATTTAGGCAGTACATAGGATTGTACATCCGAAGCCATAATTTCCTTACCCGATAAAATCACCAGTCGCTCCACCACATTGCGCAACTCGCGGATATTACCGGTCCAGTTATGCTGCATCAGCGCATCCAGCGCTTTCTTGTCTATCTCCTTACGCGCCTGTCCGTATTCCTCCGCAATATCACCCAGGAATTTATTCACCAGCAAGGGTATATCGGATTTGCGTTCATTGAGTGAGGGAACATGTATGAGTATCACTCCCAGGCGATGATAGAGATCCAGCCGGAAATTCTTTTCTTCTACTTCTTTCAGCAGGTCTTTATTGGTGGCAGCCACTACCCGCACATCCACCGAAATTTCTTTATCGCCACCCACCCTAGTGATCTTTCCTTCCTGGAGGGCACGCAATACTTTGGCCTGTGCACTGAGGCTCATATCGCCAATTTCATCGAGGAATAAAGTACCGCCACTGGCCTGTTCAAATTTGCCAATGCGTTGTTTGATCGCCGAAGTAAATGATCCTTTTTCGTGACCGAATAATTCACTCTCAATCAGTTCCCCGGGAATAGCAGCACAATTCACTTCTACAATGGGGCCCTGCGAACGATTGCTTTTTTCATGCAGCCAGCGGGCCACCAGTTCCTTACCACTGCCGTTCTCTCCGGTTACCAATACCCGTGCATCGGTGGGTGCTACTTTATCAATCGTTTCACGGATGCGCAGAATGGCTTCACTTTCACCAATGATATCCTGCACGCGTGATACTTTCCGTTTCAATACCCGCGTTTCTTTCACCAGGGTATTTTTATCCATCGCATTGCGGATGGTAATCAGCAAACGGTTCAGATCGGGAGGCTTGGAGATATAATCAAAAGCACCTTTCTTCACCGCATCCACAGCAGTTTCTATATTACCGTGACCACTGATCATAATCACCGGTGTTTCCGGATGGACTTCCATGGCTTTCTGCAGGAATTCCATACCATCCATCTTGGGCATTTTAATATCGCACAATACCAGATCAAAACCACCGGCACTGAATTTGCGGAAACCTTCTTCCCCATCGGCCGCCTCTTCTACCTTAAAACCCTCATTGCTGAGGATATCTTTCAACACACTCCGGATGGCTCTTTCGTCGTCAATGATCAGGATATTCGACATAGTATTTCTTTTTGCTAAGATAGGCATTAGCCCCTCAATGAAATGCAATTTGCAACCCCGCCAGTATATTGCGTGCCGCAGCCGGATTGTAATATCGGCGGCCCGCCGCATTTATATCATTCCCCAAACTGTATACCTGGTTCAACAGGTTATCCACCGCACAAAACAAGTGCAGCACTTTTGTACGGTAACCCAGTTTCAGCTGCACCAACTGGTAAGCAGTTGTATAAGTATCCCCCGAATCATTCAACGACAATGCGCCCACCAGGTTGGCATTGACCGACAGGTAATACCCTCCACGGCTGTTCACCATGACCAGCAGGTTGCCAACATGACGGGGCACACCCGTTAATCGGTTGCCGGAATAATCCATACCACCGCTGATGTATTGACCAAAGCGATAAGGCTGATAACTATACCCCGCCTGTACCAGCCACTCGCTGATGCGGGATGAAGCTGTGAGGGTTTGCTGGTAGCGCAGCAACAGTTCAGCACCGGGCTGGCGGGTACTGCCGGCATTCACAAAATATTCCACCCCCGATGCCGTATTCCGGCGCACGATGGCATTGTTCAGCTGAAAGGAATAAACCGAGGCATCAAACCACAAACGTTGCTGCAGCCAACTGCCCCGGATACCCAATTCCATATTCCAACCGGATTCTGCATTCAGCTGTCCGTAAAAATTTCCGTCGGAGGGCCGCAGCTCGGCCACGGTTGGCGCAGAAAATCCTTTGGCCATCACCGCATAGATATTCGCATGGCGATGCACGGCCACAGAAAGGGCCAGGCGTGGCGTAACCAGGGGATCAATATGTTTATCAACCAATGGCACCAGCGGCGTACTCGTGCGCTGGTAACGATAATACTGGTTATTATAACTGGCACCAACCGAGAGTTGCCACTTACCCGCCCGGGCATATTGCAGCTGGGTATATCCAAACCATTGCGTAGCCCTGATTGCATCGGCATATTGCAAAGTATCCTGCTTTCCGCCCCGGTTGCCATAATTGTTTATATCAGCCGGATTCTGCAGCCATTCACCACCAGTGATTAATACCAGGCTTCCTTCATGCACCGGAAACTGGTGCCGCCATTGCAAACCCAATCCCATATTCTTTTCATTACGCCGCTCATAGTTGGTGATAAAAGGATTGCGGAAATCGGTGTGACTATACATGGCGAATGACTGCAACTGATCACGCTTACCCAATTCCAACTGGTGCTGGATACCGGCATACGCAGTTCGGTTGTATACAGCGGTTTGCTGTTGTACAGCACCAGGTAAAGCGCCCGCCGCCTGTCGGGCCAGCCGCGGATTGGACTGCATTTGTGCCAGCGTAATACCACCCGGTGTCTGGTAAAACAGATCGGTATAAAAAGCCAGCCATTGCCAGGATTGAACCCGGGTACGCACGGCACCCTGCCACATCAACCCATCCCTGCGCATAGCCGATTGCTGCCGGTAACCATCCGACTGCAGATGCGATTGCCGCAGGGAGGAACTAAGATTGCTGTCGGTATATTGCCAGTGGCTGTTGAGTTGAAACAGACCATAGGATCCACCGGCAGTCGCTATACTACCGCCGTGCCCACCAACCTGTGTAAAATCCATATCACTGTGTAGCAATACGGCACCCCCGGTTCCAGCACCATAACTGGAGGCAGCGGGTCCCTTGAGTATTTCGGCAGCAGAAAGCTGGCTCAGATCCAGCAGGTTGAGATAAGTATTCCCGCCCCCATCGGTCAGGGGTAATTGATTCCAGTAAACTTTAATATTACGTACCCCAAAAGGTGAGCGGAGTAAACTGCCACGGATGGAAAGCCGGTAAGAACCCGGTGATCTTTCTTCCATGCGTATCCCCGGCAGGGCATTCATGGCAGTGAGTAAAGTGGGGGTAGCCGACCTGGCAAAATCTGACTGCCGGATCAGTGCCAGTGCTACCGGGGCAGCTTTCCATTGGGTCCGCTGCTGAAAAGCAGTCACCACCACTTCCCCCAATTGCACACTATCCTGCTGCGCATGCAGCAGCAAAACCTGCGGAATCAGGGTTAACAACATAAACCAACGCTTCATACAATTATTGCGCTAGGGTGATTTCAATAATTTCATCCAGTTCCGGATGGGCTATACCCGACAGATCAATCATCCAGTAACCCGGTGTTACTTGCTTAATGACAACGGCCTGTTGGTTGGATAATCGTTTTGCCTGTTGCAATGCATAAGGCAGTGGTATAAACAGCTTATCGTCTTTTTTATTCAGCAGGTGCAGGTATAGTTTATTGCCTTGCTGAGTGATGGCACCCCAGTCCTGCGGCTTCAGTGGTCCGGGACGGGTTCCATATACTGTATTGCCGTATTGCTGCAACCAGTGGCCCACTTCCGCCAGGCGTTCGGTAAACTCGGGTTGAATAGCGCCATTGGGCATGGGGCCCACATTCAGCAACAGATTGGCTCCATAACCCGATGCCCGTACCAGCAAATGAATGATCTCTTTGGTTGATTTGTAGCTGCGGTCTGTGATATTAAAACCCCAGGAATTATTGATGGTCTCACAGGTTTCCAGTGGCAATTGCGAAACCGATTGTCCGCTCAGTCCACCCTTGTTCTCACCGGGCAGATCCTTTTCAAACATTTGAAAATCTTCGCCGGACAAGGGACTGAGGTGGTGGTTATTGCCAATCAATGCCTGTGGCTGCAACTGGTGAATCAGCTGATAGATTTCTTCATACTTCCAGTCGATCTTAGGCTTCAGGGTTTTGTCCTCATCATTATCCAGCTGATCCCAGTGTCCGTCGAACCACACCCCTGCAATGGGACCATAATTGGTGAGCAGTTCGCGCAATTGGGCTTTCATGAATTGTAGGTAGGCGGCATAATCGCCTTTGCCGCTTCTGCCTGTGCCTTTACCGGTGCGGCCGGTTTCATGCGGGTAATCATTGCGGTACCAGTCAACCAGTGAATAGTACAGAAAAAGTTTGAGGCCCTGTTTCTGGCATTCGGCAGCCAGTGCTTTGAGTACATCTTTGCCATAAGGGGTATTGGTAATTTTCAAGTCGGACTGTTGTGTATCCCAGTTACTGAAACTATCGTGGTGCCGGGTAATGAAAGTAATGTATTGCATACCGGCGGCTTTGGCGGTGGCTACCCAGCTGGCGGCATTAAAATCAAGGGGATTGAAAAACTGCATCAGTCTTTTGTATTCGGCTACGCGGATATTGCGGTTATTCATGACCCATTCACCGGCGCCCAGCACACTGGAGGCACCCCAATGGATAAACATGCCGAAACGGGCGCTATCAAACCAGGCCCTGGCCCGCAGGTTGGCTGCGGTGGGCTGGTATTGGGCCCGGGCACCGGTGCCCAGCAGCAGCAGCAGGAGCAGTAACCGTAATTGTTGTTTCATCTGGGAAGGCTTTTCATGAAGGTAAACAGAAAATAAAAACCCCCGCTGTATGCGGGGGTTTGATCTGTATGGGTAATACTTTATTTTTTCATGTACATCACTTCCTTCACCAGTTGTACCGTGCGGTGAATATCGGGGATGGCCAGCGCTGCCAGGTTGGGTGCATAGTGCATGGGTGCATCGGCACTGGTAATCCGGCGGATGGGGGCATCGAGATAATCAAAGCCTTCTTTCTGGATGCGGTAAGAGATTTCAGAAGATACCGAAGCAAAGGGCCACTGCTCTTCTACAATCACCAGGCGGTTGGTTTTCTTCACACTTTCCAGGATGGTCATCCAGTCGAGCGGACGAATGCTGCGCAGGTCAACTACTTCAGCACTGATGCCTTCTTTCTCCAGTTCAGCAGCTGCACCCAGTGCCACTTTCATCATTTTATTGAAAGAAACGATGGTTACATCGCGACCGGCTTTTTTCACATCGGCTTTACCCAGGGGGATATAGTATTCCTCATCGGGCACATCGCTTTTATCGCCATACATCACTTCACTCTCCATAAAGATCACCGGATCTTCTTCGTAACGGATGGCTTGTTTCATCAGGCCTTTGGCATCATAGCCATTGGAAGGAGAAACCACTTTAATACCGGGAATATTGGCATAATAGCTTTCAAAAGCGGTGGAGTGTTGTGCACCCAGCTGACCGGCGCTGCCATTGGGCCCGCGGAATACGATGGGACAACCAATCTGTCCGCCACTCATGGCCAGCATTTTGGAAGCCGTGTTCAGGATCTGGTCCATGGCCAGCACAGCAAAGTTCCAGGTCATGAATTCTACTACGGGACGTAACCCGTTTTGGGCAGCACCCACGGCTACCGCAGCAAAGCCCAGCTCGGAAATGGGGGTATCAATAACCCGCTTGGGACCGAATTCGGCCAGCATACCCTGGCTCACTTTGTAAGCACCATTGTATTCGGCTACTTCTTCACCCATCAGAAACACTTTCTCATCCCTTCTCATTTCCTCATTCATGGCTTCCCGTAAAGCCTCTCTGAAAGCAATTGAACGCATTGTTTAGCTCTTTATTAATGAGCAGCAAAAATAGCGGATTTCAGGGAGATGAAGAACAGTACTAAAAAATAGCCACAGATGCACAGATTTTATCCTATAATCTGTGCATCTGTGGCTATATCAATCGCGGGATAATTAACCCAAAAACAAGAGCCAGCAGATATCTGCTGGCTCTTGTTGTATATGATTCGCTAATATAAACGGATCGGTTAGAATACGTTCCAGCCAAAGCTCACGTAATACAGACCGCCGATTTCGGGGTTACCCCAGCCAGTGCGGTAGTATTTGTTGAACAGGTTGGTAGCACCTACTTTCAGCATAGACTTGGTAGCAGGGAACTTGTAGCTCACCATGGCGTCTACTGTTCTCATCCAGGGTACCATACCTACACCAAATGTTCCTTCGTAGTAGAAGCTGTTGGCCCAACGGTATACGATGCTGAAACCATAACGGTTGTCCTTACCAAAACCGGAATTGCTGAAGCTCATGTTCACACGGTTCTTGGGCGTGTTGAAATAAGACACAAATCCAGGAGCCAGGGTACCGATTCTGTCGGCATAGTAGTTACCACTGAATGAGAAATTCTTGGGTAACAGGTATTCCACAGAAGCACCCCAACCTTTGGTAGTTACTTCACCGGGAGCGTTTACAGAAATGCTGTAAGCGATACGGGTATTTTCATTCAGCAGGTCAGCAGGATTGAAGACAGCTGCATTCCTTGACTGGATAGCGGCTACACTGCTCAGGAAGTCTTTATACTTACCCCAGTAAGCATACACATCAATCAACAGTTTCTTGGCAACAAGACCCTTGTAACCCACTTCAAAGGAGCGCATAGACTCAGGCTTGAATTCGCCGAAGTTCTGCTGCTGCAGTAATCCGGGGTTGGGTGAACCGGCCAGGGCACTGGCACCGAATGCCTGTACACTGGGAACCGTAAATACGGGGTTGGTGCTGAACTTGTAGAAATCACGCAGCTGCGGTAAACCACCCAGCAAACGGGTACCACCACCTACAGTCAGGTTGATCCACTGATTCTGTGTTGTGGGGAAACGGTAAGCAGTCTGGTAAGAGAAACGCAGGTTATGGTCTTTGGCCACTTTAATTACCGCAGTTGCACGGGGTGTAAAGCGTCCTTTGAAATTGGTGTTTTTATCATAGCGACCGGAAACAGTCAGTTTCAGCACATCGTTCAGGAAGCGCTGTGACAACTGGGCATAAGCACCGAATTCGTTGATTTTGATATTACCGGCTGTATCAGCAAACAGGGTTCCTTCTGAATTCAGTACATATTGCTTGCTGCTCAGACCAAGGAGGAAGTCGGTTCCGCTTTTCACCAGACCCAGGTCTTCACTCAGGTTGTATTGGGCATCAAACACTTTCAGACGGGAACGATCCAGGAACAGACCACCACCTTTGGAAATGGGGGTTCCGGCTACTTTCTGGAACAGCGGATTGTTACCGATAAAGCCTGTGGGGCGACCAGCATCGGCTGCATTACGGGCAGTCAGGTGTGCGGTGATCTGATCGGCACCGGCATCTTTGGCTGCTACATAAGTAGCAATATAGGTGGGATACCAGGTAGAGCTGGGCTTCCAGGCCTCGTTGAACAAACGGGTAGTGATGGTAGCATTGAATGCATTACCGGCATTTTCGTGTGTTTCATAATAACGGGCATACCAGTTCTTATGCTTCAGTTCAAACTTGAACTGGGCAATTTTCAGGTCTTTCAAAGAGTAACGGTCGCTACCGGTGTAAACAGAGTTACCGGTACCATAATACGCACTCACAGATGCTTCAATCTTATCATTCAGCTTATAGTGCAGGGCACCGGTAAGCTTGGCATTCACGGTAGAAGGATTGATCACATCTTTTTCTGCATAACCGGTACGGCTAACAAACTGACCATTCAGGTAGTTACGGGCAGGAGAAGCACCATAGATGATGGGAGAAACACCGGCAGTAACCAGGGCACCCGCACCAATGTTGTTCAGGAAGGTATTGAAACCACCCAGACCCACCACGTTGGTGGCCAGGTAGTTGTTGAATAAGCTCAGCTGAGCGGCACTCAGACCGGCAGCAGCAAATACAGAGTTGGCAATATTGCTGATATTCTGTGAAGTCTCATCACCATATACGTTCACACCATCATAGTTGGGATCCACCAGGCGGTTGCCGGGGATGGCCTGACCATTGGGTGTACCACCAATACGGGCATAGTTCTGATCCTGGTTGGCCAGCCAATCCTGAGCCTGTACAAACTGGGCACCGATCTTATAAGCCAGACGATCAGTGATCTTCTTGCTCCAACGCAGGCTCCAGTCGTAGAAAGGAGCAGTGGGACGCTGACGGCTGTCGATATGGTTCACACCCTGCTTGATCTGGAAGCTCAGTCCCTGGTATTTGAAGGGGTTCTTGCCATTGATCAGTACGGTACCATTCATACCACCGGGACCATACAAGGCAGAAGAAGCACCGGGCAGTAATTCGATATTGTCAACATCCAGTTCGGTTAAACCAACAATGCTACCTACGGAGAAGTTCAGACCGGGGGCCTGGTTATCCATACCATCAACCACCTGGTTCAGACGGGTGTTACCACTGCTGTTAAAACCGCGGGTACCCACACTTCTGAAAGTAAGGCTGGCTGTTACCACATCCACACCTTTCAGGTTGGTGATCATATCATAATAGCTGGTAGCCGGCGTATTGCGGATCGCAGCACTGCTGATTCTTTCCACAGATACTGGAGATTCCAGGATTCTTTCCGGAACACGGGAAGCGGCCACCACCACTTCATCGCCCAGAATAAAAGTAGCATCCAGCTCAATGTCTATAACATCATTGCTGCCTTTTACGGCCACTTCCTTGCTGGCATAACCAACGGAAGAGAATACAAGGGTGAAAGGAGGTTTTTGAACAGTACTGAAACGGAAATGTCCCTTATCATCTGTAAATGTACCTACTGTGCCGCCTTTAACGGTTACGGAAACAGCCGAAAGCGCTTCTTTGGATTTGGCGTTCTTTACGTTCCCGGAGACGATAGTAGACTGCTGCGCGATCGCAGAAACGGATATGGCAGAAGCCATAGCGACCAGCAGATATTTGCTTGGGAGTCTTCTCATATTAGCAAGATTTGGTTATATTAATAAGCAAAATAGCAATTGTTACATTCATCTAAAAATTTAATTTCTCCACAAAGAATTGCCCCTTGTCGGAATTTTCAAAAGCCTTCCGAATAAGTTCACCATACGCTGCTTAATTTTGGCACATGTCAAACTTTCAATTCCCTTCCCAAACCCATCTCTACCACGGAAAAGTACGGGATGTGTACAGCATTCAAACCGATTGGCTGGTCATGGTTGCCAGTAATCGCATATCTGCTTTTGATGTAATATTACCCCGCCCCATCCCTTTCAAAGGCCAGGTATTGAACCAGATTGCCGCTTTCATGCTGGAAGCCACCCGGGATATCTGTCCCAACTGGCTGGTAGCTGTTCCCGCACCCCATGTCTCCATCGGTAAAAAATGTACCCCCTTTAAAATTGAAATGGTGGTGAGGGGTAATGTAGTAGGCCATGCCTGGCGTACTTACCAGTCCGGTCAGCGCTTACTCTGCGGTGTTACCATGCCGGAAGGATTGAAAGAAAACGACTTCTTCCCCACCCCCCTGATCACCCCTTCCACCAAGGCCGAAGCGGGACATGATGAAGACATTTCCAAAGAAGCCATCATCAGCCAGGGACTGGTATCCGAGGCCGACTGGGCCGTTCTGGAAAACTATGCCCTGCAACTCTTTGCCCGCGGCCGCGAAATTGCTGCCCGGCAGGGACTGATCCTGGCCGATACCAAATACGAATTCGGCAAAATCGGTGATACCATTTACCTGATGGATGAAGTGCATACGCCCGATTCCTCCCGGTATTTTTATGCCGAAGGTTTTGATGAACGGCAGGCCAGGGGTGAAAAACAAAAACAATTAAGCAAGGAATTCGTGCGGGAATGGCTGATCGCCAACAATTTCATGGGCAAGGAAGGACAAACCGTTCCCGATATGTCCGATGAATGGATACAGACCATCAGCCAGCGCTATATTGAACTGTATGAAAAAGTAACCGGCAAAAGTTTTGTTCCCCAGCAGCCCTCCGATGCCGAAACCGAAGCAGCCGTGATTGCCTCGCTGCAAGAGCTGGGAGCGATTGCAGGATAAGCTATTCTTTCAAGCCACAGATGCACAGATGAATCTGTGCATCTGTGGCTTTTTTATTTTGGTTCGGTGATACCCGGACTGTTTTTCCTTCTTCTGCTCTTGTTGAAAATATTCTGATCCTTCACAATACCCTTGCGCAGCTCTTTCTGGGTTTCTTCAGGTAAATGAATGGTATCCTGACAAGCCTCACTGCAACATCCATCGAATTGCCGGGCACAGTCGGCACATTGAATGAAAAGCAGGTGACAACCACTATTGCGGCAATTGGTATGGGTATCGGCGGGTTGACCACACTGGTGGCATTTCGCGATCACGTCTTCCGTAATGCGTTCCCCGAGGCGGTTATCGAATACAAAGTTTTTACCGATGAACTTGCTCTCCAGTCCCTGTTCTTTGGCCTGCCGTGCATAATTGATGATACCGCCTTCGAGGTGGAATACGTTTTTGAAACCCCGGTGTAACATATAAGCACTGGCTTTCTCACAGCGGATGCCACCGGTGCAGTACATGATGATGTTTTTATCTTCCTTACCCTGCATCATTTCCGCCGCCATGGGTAACTGGTCGCGGAAAGTATCGGAAGGGATTTCAATGGCTTGCTCAAAATGACCTACTTCATACTCATAATGATTGCGCATATCAATCACCACTGTTTCCGGATCCTTTAATAAGGCATTCATCTGCCCGGCATTCACATATTTACCCTTGCGCTCCATACTGAAGCCCGGATCATCAATACCATCTGCCACAATCTTGTCGCGCACTTTGATCTTTAATACCCAGAAACTTTTACCATCATCATCCACGGCAATATTCAGCCTTAGTCCGTTCAGGGGTTCAATACCATACAGAAAAGCACGGAAATTGTCCATCTCCTGTTCCGGCACACTGATCTGTGCATTGATGCCTTCTTTGGCTACATAAATCCGGCCAAAGACCTGCAATGCGTTGAGGTGACGGTATAAATAATCACGAAACTCCGCGGGATTCTCTACCGGGAAATACTGGTAAAAACTAATGGTTACTCTTTTGAAGGGCTCTTCCATGAGACGCTGCTTCAGCACCTCATTGGAGACACGGTTGTGTAATACAGGCATGTTTTCTTTACAATTTCTGCTATGCCGAAGGCATATTCCATGAAACAATGGAGCCACTTGCAGGGTGGCCAAAATCGGTACAAAGATACGAAATTACCCGGATCAGTCTTCCAGGCGGCGGTCGAGGAAGAAGGGCAGGTGAATACGGATACCCTGCAGGTTCAGACCATGCTGCTCATACCCACGCACATAATCTAAGCGGAACAGTTTGAAGATATTTTCCAGTCCCACCGAAACCTCTCCGTAATTCTTGCCATCTTTTACATGCAGGAAACTACCACCCAATACCAGGAACCAGTTGAACTTGCGGAAGCCCGGAATTTTATTGGTGAGTAAGCCATTCAGGTGATACTCGGCATGCAGGGTGGTATAAAATGTGGACGTATTGCTGTAGCGATAATAGGGCGCCAGTTGAAAGCCCGACAAAGGATCTACGGCTACCACGGTTTGGTTGCCAATGAAGTGCTGGTAATCGGGCAGGTATACCTGGTTCTTACGCAGGAATCCTCCGGCTTCTACCCGGTAATTTAAATTGCCACCCATCTTCAGTTCCAGCTCATCGTTGGCACTCACACGCCAGCGGGTATAATCCACATCACTGCCCAATAAACCCCTTACGCCCTGTATGAGGTTCAGGGATACCGTTGGATACTTGGAACCAATGCCCACCGTACGATCCGGGAATTCAATATACTTGCCTCCCGGCCGCCATACCAGTCCCAGGTTGGCCATGGCCGCCTGGTTGCGCTGCATATTCACATTCACCAGCTCTGTGGGATAATTGGGTGTGAAATTGCGGTTGGGATGGTCTTTCCAATACACCGGATCCTGCAGGTTCTCCAATGGGAAACGATCCTGGTATTGGATACTGGCCGAGAATGTCAAACCCTTACCCAATCCGGCATTATACCCCAGCCGCAGAAAATTGGCTTCATAAATTTTCAGGTGATTGTTCTCAAAGAACAAAGTAGCAATGCTGTTATTACGTGCACCCACCGGTTGTGCATTGTTGAACTGGGTAACCCTTCGCCCCGCCGAGAAAAATACACTGTTGAAATATTTTTTACCAAAAGTATACCGCGTGGTTACATATGCATTGAAATGCTGGTTGGCAATCCCATAACGCAGGTAAGGGGTTATTTGCAAGGACCTCCTCCCCTCAAAACGCTTTCGCCATACCGGCGAATAACTCACCACCGGCCCTTCCACCACATTGTAGTTTAAACTGCTGAGCAGGGATTCGGCACTCAGACTGGTTTTGTTTTTGCGATGCGTGAAGGAATGTCCGGTAAATACCAGTCCGGATAAGGTAAACTTATTCCGTTTACGATCCACCGAATCCATATACCGGGGATCATTCCGCACTTTTTCAATACTGTCTTTCTTGCGGTAATCGGTGAGTTCCTCCGGCAGCAATGGCAGGGGACGGATACTATCCCAGTATGCCATAGTTTTTTTATTGGAGCTGTCGTAGAATTTCAGGACGATATTATCGAAGTATTTTTTACCGAATGCGGGATTGAGATCGTAGCGATCATAGACCTGTACAAAACTCCCGAAGAAATC
Organism: Chitinophagaceae bacterium; assembly: GCA_009996675.1. Lineage (GTDB taxonomy): Bacteria > Bacteroidota > Bacteroidia > Chitinophagales > Chitinophagaceae > Sediminibacterium. Next base: position 41,085 of record JAACZQ010000038.1, on the reverse strand, counting down.
GAATCCGAATATTTTACCGGAGGGATAAACCACCTGGTTTTTCACCACCCATACCGTACCCGATGGCACATACAATTGCTCCACGGTTAAGGAATCGAGTAACTGCATCTGCTGATCCCGCAGCAATTGTAAACGCAGGCTGTGCAGTCGCCACTCATCTTCAATGATATTGATATATCCGGAGAAGAGTGGCTCATATTTTCTTTTGGGTATCACGCGGATGCGGCTGATCTCTTTACCGTTTTCATAAAAAGTCCCTTCAAACTTATAGCGGTAATAATTCAATGCACCGGCAGCGATGGGTGATATAAATCCACGCGGGTTCAATCCGTCGCCCAGGGGTACAATATTTTCATAAAAGGAAATGAGTTCGGGATCACTGAAGCCGAAAGCACCACTCCGTCCGCTGACTTTGGTGGACAGTACTTCTACCTTGGCTTTGGCCGGTGCTTCCACCGAATAACGGGCCAGGGTTTCTGACAGGAAGATCATTTTCTTTTTACTGGAATCGCCGTCGTCGAAAGTTATTTTCCTGCCGAAAAACCGGTTGGGATAATCCCGCAACTGCAGCTGTCCCTTGATGTATACTTCAGCCGTAAATTTTTTGATCTCATACAGGTAATCGGGTCTTTTAGCGATGGCTTTGCGGATGATGGGATAAGCCGGGTCTTCCCCGCCGGTACGCACCACCACTTCCTTCAGGTCATAACGCTGGGGCTCTAGTACAAAATCCAGCTGGACCGCCTGGTTGGCAATACGGATGGTCTTTTCCTGGGCCTGGAAGCCGATATACTGACAAACCAATGTATAAGACCCGGGCTCCAGGCTCATGCTGTAAAAACCCTTGGCATTGGCCGATACCCCGCGGGTGGTGCCTTTGATGAGGATGGAAGAAAAAGCAAGCAGGTTTCCCTGCGCGTCTTTTACATAGCCACTCAGGTTCTGCGCCTGCAGACAACATACCCATACCAGTGAAAGAGCTCCCAGGATTAGTTTTCTCATAAACAATACTTAGAACGAAAATAAGCGCCGGTCAAAAGTTTCCAAGGATATCGGCTGTGATTCGCTTTGCTTTAACGAATAATTAATGAAAAAGCGGAGGACGGAGGGCAGATCGCAGATCGCAGATGTCAGATCTCAGATCTCAAATCTTTGAATTTTTGATCTTTGAATTTTTGATTTCCCCGCCGTTGTTGTGTCGCTGACCAACAACTTTAGCTATTGGCTGTTGGCGTATTAGGGGTTAGGTGTGAGGTGTGAGAGCTTGTCCGCCTGAGGCGGATGTTAGGTGATACACACTCACTACTGACTACTCACTACTCACTGTCCTCCATCAAAAAATCAAAGATCAAAAATTCAAACTTCTGACACCTAACATCTGCGATCTGACATAAAACTACTCACTGTCCTCAATCAAAAAATCAAAGATCAAAAATTCAAACATCCACCTTCGCTGAAGCTATGGTGGACAAGTCGAAAAATCAAACTTCCCTCCATATCTGACATCTGACATCTGCGATCTGACATCAACCCAAAGCTTTCTATCCCTCGTACACTGACCTTAGACGGACCGCACACGGAGCGCTGATTCATCGGTTGTTCATCGGTTGTGTTCGATGAATGAGCGGTAAATAGCGTGGTGGGATACCGGAACCCCCTTAGTATCATAATCTTACAGTATGGGAATGGTCGGGGGATGGTCGGGAGAAACACGTAGGGTTGATAGGGGACCAGTATGGGATCATCGGAGGGGCATCGGACTTGTAACGGACTTGTATCGGACTTGCATCGGAGTGATAAGCCACAAGTCGCTTAAAATGAGCATTTTATGTTTGGCGATTTTGCTTTGAAAGGATGGTATTGCAACTGAAGACACTGAATAACACAGCGGTATACCATCTATTCAGTGCTTTCTTGGAAACATTATTCAACCAGCTTGAGATGATCAGATAACTATTTACATTTACGGGTATACGAAATCCGGGCTTGACTATTCACCAATTAGCTGCAACCATTAAGTGATACCCTAAATTGAATCGTCTTGAGACAAAGCGTAATGACAACACAAGAAATTTTAGACGGTGTAGGACAATTCACAAGTTTTGACAAACAACTATTTGAAAAACATACCGTAAGAAAGTCATTGACTAAAAATGAAGTGCTATTGAATGAAGGTGAGATTTGTCAATCATTTTACTACATTTTATCGGGTTCATTTTCACAGTTTCAAACCCAGGATATTGACGAAATCATTATTGACTTGCATACAGAAAACGAATGGATGTTCAACCAACAAAGTTTAACAGCACAAGCACCCTCCACTACTACCATCAAAGCCTTTTCTAAATCAACCATCCTTGAGCTGAGCTTGAGCAATTTTCATTGCCTTTGCGCACAATCACAATCTTTTTTACAATTTGGGAAGATCCTGAACCAATCTGCAAACAGAACCTTCCTATTTGACAACTCGCTTAAGCCAAATGAAAAATACAACTACATAAACAAGGTTAAACCGCAGTTGACAACCGTATTCCCTGTTAAAATGATTGCTTCCTACCTGAAAATTGCTCCTGAAACCTTAAGCAGGGTGAGAGCCAACTATTGAATTTACTGATTTCAATCAAGTGCCTGTTTCCAAACAAGCTGTCATCTTTGCAAAAAAACAGTATGCTCACATCAATTATTCCCAAACTTCCCATGCGCAGTAAAGCCAAAACAAGAGACTTCTATGTAACACAATTGGGCTTTACTGATATAGGAAGTGCAGACTTTGACAACTACTTGTTGGTAAAAAAAGACAACGCAGAAATTCATTTCTTTGAGTTCAAAGATCTTGATCCGAAAGAAAACTATGGGCAGGTATATATTCGAACAAACAATATTGAAGCACTCTATCAGGTTATGTTAGACAATCACAACCCTATTCATCCGGCGGGACATTTGCAAACAAAACCTTGGGGGCAAAAAGAATTCGCAATGCTTGACCCGGACAACAACCTGCTTACTTTTGGAGAAAGTATTTAAGTTACCCCACAGCTTCAGGAAAGTTGTTGAACTTTCCTGAAGTTAGATTCATGGGAACAAATCAAGAACCCAATTCTAAAGTGGCAGAATTTGACCACTTTAAAAAATAGGTAGGTCAATTTGCTAACCGCAATACAGTTCCTGGGTGGCTGAATTTATCCTATTTTGCAGCCTACTGAACCATGCAAGAGAGCAAGTACTCGCCCATATTTACCCACCATCACCCCAACTGGTTACTGAAAAGGCCCCAACTACTTTCTGTTATCTACCTGCTGAGCTACTTAACTCAATTGAGAAAATGGTATATAACCAGCCGGCTATCTAAACTATTAAGCAGAAGCACCAATATTAACCGCATGCTGGATGTAGGTTGCGGGGAAGGTCAATATCTTTTCCCGTATGCAACCGCCTATCCCAATCGTCGTTTTGTAGGCGTAGATAAAAATGAACAAAATATAGCCCTTTGCAATAGTTATATAGCCAGGAAAAAATTGAACAACACCACCATCTTACATTCCTCCATAGAATCAATGCCGGCAGATGCACCATACGATTTAATCATTTGTGTGGGTGTTTTACAATACATAGCCGATGATCAGAAAGCCATTGAAGTCATGCACGATTCCCTGTCTGACCAGGGAAAATTTCTCTTGTATGTTCCTGACAATAACCGGGGCATCCTCTCCTTTTATCAGCAGTTGATGAAATCTTATCCCAACTACGAATCTGTACAGGACAGAAAACGTATCTATACCGAAGAGGCTGTTCGCTCATTGCTGCAGCAGGCAAATTTCACCATCATCAACAGAACAGCTACCTATGGTTTTTTCGGAATCCTGAGCAATGAATTATTTAATTCCTGCACATTATTAATTGTTAACGCAGCATTACCCATCCGCCTGCTTGTCGCATTGTTATCCGTGTTCATCTATCCTTTTATCCTTTTATGCATGCTACTGGATTTTCTGTTACCAATCCGTTCCGGAAACGGATTACTGCTGATCGCTCAAAAAAACAGCTAACCGCCCTCCTATTCTGTTACTAATAGGGGTCCATACAGCTGGCCACAGTCAATCGTTCATTAACTGCAGACTTTATACCCCATTAATTGTTCTAATAAGCGGCTATCAGCAATGCTGTGTAGCCAATTTTTGAATACAGATACCATATTATCCAAATTTTGTATCTTCATCAGGCTTTAAACAGCGCTATTATGGAAGCAATTCTTGACTTATTGTTTACTGCAGTTTTCAGCAACTGGAAGCAGGTGAAAAGCGTATTTACAAAACATACCGTTTCCGAACCAACTGTCAGTAAAGGATAGCCGTAAATATCTGCCTACCAGTAGATTTCTTTTCACCGTCGCAGTGCATTTAAGTTTAAACAACACTGAAGCGATGATGCTGAAAAGATTGACATTGGATTTCTCCTGAGCCAATAAAGCCCTCTTTGTTCAACATCCCGACGCTTTGTTTTAGTTTTACAGCCGAACTTTCCAAAAGCGCAGATCACCTGCGGAAACTGGCTATATGAAACATATATTCGTCATCAATGGCAGTGCCAGCGAACAGTCTTCCAACCTGAGACTGATTGAACGATTGGGGGAAATGACCCGGGGCATTTTGCAACTCAGCATTTTCAACGACCTGAAAACCCTGCCCCATTTTAATCCGGAATTATCGGTTAACAATACCCCGCCCCTGATCTCCGATTTCAGGCGCAGCATTGAACTGGCTGATGGTATTATCATCTGCACCCCTGAATATGTTTTCAGTATCCCCAGCGGGCTTAAAAATGCCATTGAATGGTGTATTGCCACTACTGTATTCACCAACAAACCTACCGGTATTATTACTGCATCGGCCAATGGCGTTAAAGGGCATGAGGAATTGCAACTGATCATGCAAACGGTAATGGCCCGGTTTACACCCGCTACTACCCTGCTCATACAGGGTATCAAAGGAAAAATAAATCTGGAGGGACAGATCACCGATCCGGCCACGCAGGAAGCTTTCGCGGGATTCATTAAGGCTTACCAGTCACTGCTGGAAACCCCGCTGGACTAAACCATTCACTATTTCGACTGCCGTACAAAACTACCGGTTAATGCTGCCAGTCCGGATACCAGTCCGCCCAACACACCCGTGAGCAGGATCAGTACCCAGTAAGAGCCGCCCAGGGGTAATATCTGAGCCACTTTGGTGGCCAGCAGGTGTTCATTGGCATTGTCTTTCATAAAAGCGAGTACGGACCATAATAAAAACATACCCAGGAATCCGGCCAGGAATGCTTTACCGGGCTTCTGGTGTATGGTGATGGCTACTACCAGCGAACTGATGGCATAGGACCACCAGGGTAATTGTCCGTATAAACCCAAAGCAAAACCCAGCAGTATGGTTAATGCAAGTGCGGTAATAAATTTCATGTATCGGTTGTTTTATCGATTGTTGAATGTCAGATGCCAGGTCATTTTTTCATGTTTAGCTGCTGCTTCCTGTTTGAGGAATAAGAGGCGGTAATATTTTCCTGCCGCCCAGCTATCAATGAAATTATCATAGTATTTACTACCGGGGTTTCCGTTTTGTCCGCCCGGATACACGCCATAGGCTTCTATTTCATCGGTCATGTGCACAATCATGCGCCAGCTGGGTCCGTGGTTATCGGTTGTGGCGTTGATGATATGGGTACCACCACCAATGGGCAGATGCAAACGGCTCAGGGGATCGATCTTCAGTAAGTGGCTTACACGGGTATCTTTGAACACGCCCCATTCCAGCAATTTGCCATCGGTTTCTCTTTTATCGAGGAAGGCGCAGGCTTTGGCCCAGGCTGCCTGTACGCAATCGCTGATGGTTTCTGTTTTATCGCTGGTATTGGCATTATCCGCGAAGTAGTAGACGCTATCGCGCAAGAGGGTTTCCAGTAAGGTAGATTCATCTGGCCAGGGCAGTGGTTTGTCACCGGCTTTGGCAAATTCATCACCCCATATCTGTGTTTCCAGGCTATCCCAGGCCACGCGGAAAACGGTGGCACCGGTTTCACCAATATCATTGCGCAGGTTCCAGTCGCGCAGCATGGCCAGGTATTTTTTCTCCGGCGCAGTCATGGATTGCTCATTCAAATATTTCAGCAAAACAGGTCTCGCCATTTCTGCAAATACATTGTAATTATCGGCCTGCATCTGTTGCATATCTTCCGGTGTGATCTGGTTCATAGCGGCCAGTTTCCGGTTGATGATGATGCCCCGATACAGCGGGAAATTGGATGCGGCGCCCAGGTAATACGGATAGGTATGATCGGTTGACATCTGGTTGGCGCTGCTCACAAAACCACGGGCCGGGTTTTTGATCATGGGATTTTCTGCATAGGGAATAACTCCCTGCCAGCGGTAACTGCTATCAGTTCCCGGCATAATAAAATCTCCCTGCCGGTTCCATCGGGCTATGAATGCGCCCTGTTGCTTGATGGCAATATCACCCGTTTTGGAGATGAAGGCAAAATTCTGACCGGGGCAGCTCCATTTGTGAATGGCGTTGATATAATCATCATAATTCTTGGCCCGGTTTAAATCGTAGAAGGTTGATAAACCATATCCCCCATCATGGGCCGTCCAGCGAACGGCCAGGTATTTACCTTCGGTGCTGCCATTGCTTTTGTAGGATGCATCGTACATCACCGGACCGAATTCGGTATACGCGACGCGATCGGTGATGGTGGCCCCGCCTTTCACTTGAATGGTTTCTGTTTTCACATCGGCTTTTTTCCAGCTGCCATTGTACCAGTATTCTTCCAGGGTACTATCCTTGAAGCGCATATCGTAGAAATCAATCACATCCCTGCCGGCATTGGTCACGCCCCAGGCAATGCTATCATTAAAACCAATGATCACCGCCGGAGATCCGGGGAAGCTGGCACCATAGGTACTGTGTGTGGGTGTAGTGATCTGTACTTCATACCAGAGAGATGGCAGGTTCAGTCCCAGGTGCGGATCATTGGCCAGTATGGGTCTGCCGCTCTTGGTTTTGCTGCCGGCTACTGCCCAGTTATTACTGCCATTGTTTTTATTGGGAACGACGGGTGTTTTATCGGTGATGGTTGATGGCCCCTTACCCAGGTAAAGACTATCTGCGCTTACTGGCGCAATGGGTTTGATGGATGGGGGTGCATAGAGTGTTCCTTTGGGAATAATGGGATCCAGTGAATCCTGCACATTGGGATACAACTGATCAAAATCCTCGAAGCCAAAATAATTGCGGGCATTGGTCATCTGCAGATCGGTACGCACGCCGCGGGCGGTGAGGTCATAAGACATGAACATGAGGAAGAGATAGGTCTTCAGCGGTGTCCATGCTTCGGGTTTATAATCCAGCAATTTGTATTCGAAGGGAATATCCTCCGGTTTAAGGGTATTGATATAACTGTTCACACCTTCTGCATAAGCTTCTATAGCGGCTTTGACTTCGGGTGACTGATCCATACCGGCCAGTGTTTTTTCGGCGGCGGTTACCATTCCCAGTCTGCGGAAAAAACGATCGGTGGCTATACGGTCTTCTCCTACAATTTCACTCAGTCGCCCTGCTGCCACATGGGTCTGGAATTCCATCTGCCACAAACGGAATTTAGCGTGCAGGTATCCCTGTACTTTATAGGCATCCAGATCGTTCTGCGCATAGATATGCGGCACGAGCCGATCATCCATATATACATCTACTTTGTCTTTCAGACTACCGATTTTCACATCGGCATTAAAGCCTGCATCTGTGGGTTCTGCATTCTGCCAGAAACCCTGCTGCGGGGAGAGAAAATAACCCAGTCGTGGTGTTTTGCTTTTACCAACCGGCAATTGCATATTCAGCACCGATACCAGTCCAACCGTACATACGGCAGCTACCATCAATGGTACTATTCTCATAAGAATCGTTTAGTTAGGGAAGTTAGTTTTTTTATTTCAGATGTCAGATGTCAGATCGCAGATTTTTACGCAACCCGGGCTTGAATCGTTCGTCATGTTAGCAGGAGCATCAACCTCCAAACCCAAACCAAAAACCAAAAACCAAAAACTAAAAACTAAAAACCACCAACCACTTCAACAAGCTTCGCCAAAGATTCCGGCTGGTTGAATGCATGGAGTACGATGCGTAGTCTTTCTGCGCCTGCGGGTACCGTTGGGTAGAGAATGGGGCGTACATCAAAACCTGCATCCTGTAATCGGCTGGCGGCTGCCCTGGCGGCTTCGTTGCCGGGGATGATGAGTCCCTGTATGGGTGTCTCCGATACCAGTTTGGTATAGGGTAATGATGCCTGTTGGAATTGTTGTATGAGGGTGTGCAAGTGTGCACGGCCCTCCTGCATCTGCGGGAAGAGCTGATAGGATGCAGCGATGGCAGCCACGCTATGGGGTGATAAGGCCGTGGAATAAATAAGGCTGCGGGCAAAATTAACCAGGTGTGCGTGTAAGCGCCTGGAGCCGAGTACGACTGCACCATGACAGCCACAGGCTTTACCGAAAGTGTGTATGCGGGCGAAGATGCGGGATTGCAAACCGCAGGCCTGTACCAGCCCCTCTCCCTGTTCGCCGATCACACCGGTGGCATGGGCTTCATCGATGATGAGATGAGCACCATATTGTTCACAGAGTGATACCAGTGCCGGTAGCGGACAGGTATCGCCATCCATACTGAAGACCGATTCGGTTACCACAAAAATATTTCCCCTGGCTTTGCGGAGTTTCTCTTCCAGTTCATTCAGGTCATTATGGGCAAAGGACCAGGACTGTGCCAGTGATAACCGGATGCCATCGCGAATGGAAGCATGGGAAAGATAATCGTAGAGGATGGTATCGTTTTTGGTGGCGATGGAGGAAAGCAGTCCGAGGTTGGCATCATACCCCGAGTTGAATAACAAAGCTGTTTCCGCCTCATGAAAACGGGCAATCAGGGCTTCTGTCTCTTCCATGCCTGCGCTATTGCCGGCGAGTAACCGGGAGCCGGTAGAACCGGTGGGCAGGGTATCGGGCAGTTTAATCAGCCGATCGTGTACGATACCCAGGTAATCATTGGAGCAATAATCTTCCTTACCATCGGCCAGCCGCAGGGTCCGTAATGCCTGTTGTTCGGTTCTGGCCTGGAGCCTGGGTTGTAAAAAATCATCGGGATACATGGGTTAAAACTACAGGAATTTAGCGGCTCTGTATCAAGTAGCCACAGATGCACAGATAATCGTTCTTTCATTTGTGCATCTGTGGCTAAACCATTGCTTAGACGATTATTTCTCCTCCCGGGCATTACTTATGTTTTATTTTTGTGGTTGTTATGACCGACGAACATTCCTTATCGGAACACACCCGTAACATACTGGGTTTGCAATTGCCCACGGACCCGCGTTGGGTGAACCTGGCGGAAATAAGCCTGGAAGCCATTCTCACCGACCATGCTTACTGTGAACAGAAAGCGGCTACTACCTGTATTACCCTGATCCAGCGCTATTCCCGCCGTAAGGAACTGGTAGCAGCACTGGCACCCATTGTAACAGAGGAATGGGGGCATTTCCGGCTGGTGCTGCATGAGCTGCATAAAAGAGGATTCCAATTGGGCCAGCAACGGAAAGACCTGTACGTGAATAAGCTGCTGGCATTTCAGCAGCAGGGGGGTGATGAAGAAGGCCGCTTCCTCGATCAGTTACTCACCATGGCCCTGATTGAAGCCCGCAGCTGTGAACGCTTTAAACGATTGAGTGAGGGACTGGAAGATGCCTATCTGCGGCAGTTTTATCGTCGCTTTATGGAAAGCGAAGCAGGACATTATGCGTTGTTCATAGAACTGGCGGAATTGTATATCGACAAAGAAAAAGTACGGAACCGCTGGCAGGAATGGCTTGCTTATGAGGCGGAGATTATGCAGGCACTGGAACTGCGGGGTGATCGTATCCACTAAGCATCCGGCTCCGATAAAAAACGGATCTGCGCCTGCAGGTCGATATAGGGATGCCATTCCTGCAGGTACTTTGCTTTTGCCAGGAAATTCGCGCGGAATTGCTGGTGTTGCAGGGAATGTGGATTGAAGGGTTTATGTGTGCAGGCAGATTGTATGGCGGCAATTTCTTTCAGTAGTTCCCTGGTTTCATCGGTCATGCAGGCTTCGGTAAATTTCTCCCACACATACTGGGTGGCCTGGTAATTGGGATGTACCAGGTCTTCTGCATAGAAGCGGTAATCGCGCAGGTCATCAATCACCAGTTCATAGGCGGGGAAGTAATACAATCCCTCGAATTTATCTACCAGGTGGTGTACCGCCTGGATCAATACGGCTTTGCTGCGGTTGTTTTCAATCATGCCTTCGCGCAGGTGGCGTACCGGGCTGATGGTAAATATGATTTGCAGTTTGGGATTGAAATGAAAGAGGCGGTGTATGATATTATCGAGTGTGCTTAAGGTTTCTTCCACGGTAAGCAATCGCTTACGGAACCAGGCAGCCGGTGCTTTATGGTTATTGGCGGCCACCGAACCCACTTGTCCGCCTATGGCTTCGGCAGTGAGGGTATATACCCAGGCCGAGCCCAGGGTGATCAATACATGATCGGCTGTTTTCAGGAATGCGTGTGCCGCTGATACCGACTGGTTGATTTTGGCCAGGCTGTTTTCGGCCTGCAGATCGGAGAAACGGCTATGGTGTTTCCAGCTGTGATAAATATCCTGGTAATAAAAAATATCCCGGGGGGTGGCTTGTGTATGATCGATGTATTGGGTAAGTGCTTCTGCCACACTCACCGGGTTAAACAGAATACCGTGGGGGTTTTCCATGACCCGGAATGCATGTCTGCTCATTTTATCGCCCATATTCTCCGTAAAGCAGGAACCGATCAGCAGGGTTTGATCCCGGTGTGTAATGGGCCTGGGTGCCTTACTGATGGTTAGTTCTGATCGGAATTTCATGCGCTATGGGTTTGAAATAAGGTAGCGGCCATCCTGCTGCTGGCTTCCAGTGCCGCCGGGTTGATTGCGGGCAGGGCCGACTGGTTGCGGAAGAATGCAATCATTTGTTCGGTATCCATATTACCCACCAGTTCATTCTGTGCCATGGGGCATCCGCCGATCCCTTTCAGCGCCCCATCAAATCTACGGCAGCCGGATGTCCAGGCAGCGGCCAGTTTATCCTGCCAGTTCTCTGCCGTGGCATGCAGGTGTACGCCAAATGTGTGGTTGGGATAGCGGGGTATCAGGGTTTCCAGTGCAAGCCGTATTTGTGCGGCTGTTGCCAGTCCTACCGTGTCTGCCAGTGAAATAATGGTAATGCCTTCCTGTACCATGGCATCGGCCCAGGACAGCAGTATATCTTCATTGTAGGCATCACCGTATGGATTCCCGAAACCCATGCTCAGGTAGATCACCAGTTCGCGCTGTTTCGCTATACAAAGCTCCTGTATCTGTTTCACCCGGTCGAAGCTTTCTTCCATACTGCTATTGGTATTGCGCAACTGGAATGTGGGCGAGATAGAAAACGGGAAGCCCAGGTATTGTATGGCTTCGTGTTCCAATGCTTCTATGGCACCACGGGTATTGGCTACGATGGCCAGGAGTTTGGTGTGGGTATCCCGCAGATCAAGCTGCTGTAATACAGCGGCGGTATCGGCCATTTGCGGGATGGCTTTGGGCGACACAAAACTGCCAAAATCCAGTGTATGAAAACCTACCTGCAATAAACTGTTCAGGTAATTTACTTTCTGTGCCGTGCTGATGGGATGGGGCCAGCCCTGCATGGCATCACGCGGACATTCTACCAATTGTATGGAAGTGGCTGGACTCATGTGTAAGCATTATTGTTGCAGGAGGCGTTGCTTCATGGCTTCGTATAAAACAATACCGGTAGCAACGGATACATTGAATGAATCGAATTGGGTGACCATGGGTATGGTGAAAAAAGCATCTGCGGCTTTGGCCAGATAGGGTTGTACGCCTTTGCCTTCATCACCCATGATGATGCAGACCGGTGTGGCATAATCCAGTTCAAATACTTTTTTATCGGCCCGCATTTCACTGGTATACACTTGTATGCCGTTGAGGTGTAAAGTATCTACGGCTTTGAGCAGGCTGTTAACACGACATACATGAATATGTTCCAGTGCACCGGCACTGCTTTTCATGGCTTCTTCGTTGAGGGCCCCTACCCCTTTATCGGGTATGATGAGTGCCTGTGCACCGCAGCACCAGGCGCTTCTGGCGATGGCGCCAATATTGCGCACATCGGTTACCCCGTCGAGCATCACAAACAAGGGCGCTTTACCATCGGCTACTACATGATCTATGACCTGCTGCAGGTCCATATACTGAATCAGGCCCGCAAAAGCAATCACACCCTGGTGATTGGCCCGGGTCATGCCATTGAGTTTTTCCGGCGGTACCATTTGAATGGGAATATGCAGATCACGCGCCAGCTGGCGGATGGTACCGATGGCATCACCGGATACATTTTTCTGCATAAGAATTTTATCAACCGGCCGTCCCGATTGCATGGCTTCAACCAGGGGCTGGCGACCAATGATGAGTGCACTTTGTTTAACAGGCATCTGCAAAGGTATTGAATCGCGCTTTTAGATTTGCTTTTCGGTAGTGTTGCATATGAAATCTTATCGGTAATAAGCCACAGATGCACAGATTAGATAGCTTAAATCTGTGCATCTGTGGCTTAGCATAGCTTTCAGGTTAACCAGACTCAATCCCCGGCTAATCGCTGCTTTCGTTTCAGCCAGGCCGGCACTGATAGTAAGAGATACAGGATGGCCAGTCCCACCAGCACAAACTTGAAGAAGGCGCAATAATAGGTCAGCACCAGGCTATTGACAGAATAGTATTGTTCGAAGCTGAACCACATGAGTCCGTTTTCCACTACATCCAGTATGGCTGCCAGCCAGGATAAACGGCTGAGTGCATGACCGGCAGTACGCATGAATCCGGTTGACAGGTTGGCCGTCTGTTGCGTGAGCAGGGAAAAAAAGCTGGCATAAGCTGCAATGAATAAAAAGTCGAGCCCGATATTCCATTTCACGGAAGCATGATCCCACAAGCCGAGCAGGTTTTGCAGTTTAGCCGGTGTATTGGCAAATTCCAGGTCCAGTATGCCCCTGGGGCTTTGCGGGGTTACCAGCACGGCACCCTGGTAACGCATCACAAACATCATGGCAAGGGTAGCCAATGCAGCAAGCAGCAGTTTCCTGGACATAGCAGTTGGGTTTGTACAAAAATAAAGCCCTCTGCGGTATGCAGAGGGCTTTATTTCATTATGGTTATTGTCTGCTTATTTCAGACCAAACGCTTTCTTCACTTTGGTAACATAGTCCAGCTTCTCCCAGGTAAACAGTTCTACTTTTACTTTCTTCTCCTTACCATCGGGGGTTTTGAAGGTCTTGGTAACCACTTCGCTCTTACGACCCATATGACCGTAGGCAGCTGTTTCGCTGTAGATGGGGTTACGCAGTTTCAGGCGCTGCTCTATGAAGTAGGGGCGCATATCAAAGAGGCTCTCTACCAGTTTACCAATCTGACCATCGGTCATGTTCACTTTGGCAGTACCAAATGTGTTCACGTTGATGCTGGTGGGTTGTGCTACACCAATGGCATAAGATACCTGTACCAGGATCTCATCGGCCACACCGGCAGCTACCAGGTTCTTGGCAATATGGCGGGTGGCATAGGCAGCTGAACGATCCACTTTGCTGGGATCCTTACCGCTGAATGCACCACCACCATGGGCTCCCTTACCACCATAGGTATCTACGATGATCTTGCGGCCGGTCAGACCCGTATCGCCATGCGGACCACCGATCACAAACTTACCCGTGGGGTTGATATGGTATTTGATATTGTTGTTGAACAGTTTCGCGTATTTCTTGTACTTGGCTTTTACGCGGGGGATCAGGATATTGATGATATCCGATTTGATCTTCGCCTGCATTTTGGCTTCGGTATCAAATTCATCGTGCTGGGTAGATACCACAATGGCATCGATGCGCACGGGGCGGTTATTATCGTCGTATTCCAGGGTCACCTGGCTCTTGGCATCGGGACGCAGGTATTTGATCTGCTTGTTCTCTCTTCTCAGTGCTGCCAGTTCAATCAGCAGTTTATGTGCTAGGTCCAGTGCCAGGGGCATATAATCGTCTGTTTCATTGGTGGCATAGCCAAACATCATACCCTGATCGCCGGCGCCCTGCTCTTCTTTCTTCTTCTTGTCAACACCCTGGTTGATATCAGCAGACTGTTCGTGGATGGCGGAGAGGATACCACAGCTATTGGCTTCAAACATGTATTCGCTCTTGGTGTATCCGATCTTGCGGATAACGCCACGGGCAATTTCCTGTACATCCAGGTAGGCGCGGGATTTCACTTCTCCTGCCAGTACTACCTGACCGGTGGTTACCAGGGTCTCACAAGCCACTTTGGACTGCGCATCAAATGCCAGAAAATTGTCGATTAATGCATCGGATATCTGGTCGGCCACTTTATCCGGATGGCCTTCGGATACACTCTCAGAGGTAAATAAATAGGGCATACAAAGAATTTAAGGTGTGCAAATATAGCCAAATAGCCAATCATCAGCACAGCAGGCAATCGTGTTTACAGACGCGAGAAAATAACCCTCAAGCGCATGCGGAACCTGGAATGGGTACCACCACCCAGCCTTACGCGACCGATGCCCGGGTCATTGCCTACACTGGGACTCAGGTAGAATAACTGGGATGCGATTTGCGGATAAGGGGTGGTATAGTGAATGGAGTCATTAACAGGTGCGGTGATCTGCATGGTGAATGAAGTATCCTTACGGGTAATGATACCCTGTACATACCTGGCCAGTTCGAACTGGTAGGTATACAAACGATCGTACCCGCCAACGGATTTGGGGATGGCGGCACCGCCAAAGCTGGAGATATTGGGTCCTTCCTGGCTGATGATATAATCGTTGGGGATATTGCGTTTACGCTGATTCACCGAATCATAAATATGCAGGAGCAGGTAACGCGGGGGTGTCATTTGTTGTTCGGTGGTGAGCAGGTTGGCATCATCGGGTACCTGTTCGGCAATGAGTTCTGCTTTGTGGATGATGCGGTTGCTGAGGTCTTTCAAACCGGGGATACGAACGCGTACGCGGGTACCGGGAGCGGTTTGTACATATACCAGAGAATCGGACCGGCCGGCGGCACCTGCCAGGTAATTGGATACCTGTGCACCGGATCTGTTACGGGTCACAAAATTGGCATCGCCACTGGTGAGGGTATTGAAACGGAAATAGGAAACAGCGGTATCCCGCACCGTAGCGCCGGTTGAGCTGGAACTATAATACAGGGCAAATTTAGAATTGGTATCGGCCAGGTTGATTTTCAGCAGGGCATTGGTAGGCAATCCCGGATCGGCCGTGAGGGCAAAACCGGCAAAGAAACTACGCAGGGTAGAATCGGTCTTATAGGCGTTGGTGGAATCGTAGGTTTTAATGAAACGCTGGGCCACATCATTGCGCAGGCGTATGCGGATCTGGTATACGGAATTCTCAAAACGGTTCTTCACCGAATCCGCAATCCGGCGGATATCAATGGTTTTGGGGGGTGCCAGCAGGCCAGCGGAATTGATGGTGTATTGAGCCGGATAATTGGAAGCATACAGCTTCAGGGGCTCCAGCGGTGTGGTTTTATCGATCTCTGCTACACGCAGGGTAATGGGCTGGGTGGAATCGCCGTAAAAACCCTGGCAATTCAGGATCAGCACGGCAGAGTCAACCACTATACTGTCTTTATGTCCCGAGATAAAAAAGGGATACATGGTGGGGAACATCTCGAAATACATGGAAGCGGTGGTCTTGCCAAACAGGGGATCGTTATTGATCACACCCACCAGGTGATTATCGCCTTTATAGATCCGGAGGGTATCGGGATCATCGTAGGTATCGGTTAACACATCCAGGATGGTATCCTTGGTAATTACCCCATCGATGGGTGGGATCAGTCCGCCTCCCAACTCAGTTGAAGTAAGCCTCGTGCAACCCACGGCTGAAATCAGAAACAAAACACAAACAAAGAGCGTTTTACGCAGCGTAAAGAATGAATGCATGAGTTGGTAATTACTTGCTCGCAAGGTCGTTGTACAATTCTAAATACTCTGTTAAATCAGAATCCCATCCTTTGAAAGGAACCACTTTTTTACCCTTCACTTTGGCGAACTCGTCCGCCAGTTTTTTATCTATTTTATCGGCTCCGAAAGTAATGGCATCTGCAAAACTGGCCCCACCCCGGAACAGGGCGGTATTATTGGCTTCTTTGAAAACATCCAGGTCTTTCTCCTTGATATTGGCATTGATCACTGCCTGTTTCAGGAAATCGGCCCCCAGTTTCTCTTCAAAGGTATTCTGGCCAATGGTGAAGATCACTTTACTGTTACCAAAAACAGGCTCTTTTTTGTACGCCGTTTTGATATAAGCAGGGATCAGACCTGTCATCCAGCCACTGCAATGAATGATATCGGGAGGCCAGCCAAATTTCTTCACGGTTTCCAGTGCCCCTTTGCAAAAAAATACGGTTCGTAAAGCATTGTCTTCAAACCAGTTTTCTTCCTCATCGTGGAAGATCTGCTTGCGTTTGAAGAAATCTTCGTTTTCCAGGAAATAGACCTGTAAACGCGCATTGGGCAGGGAAGCCACTTTAATCTGTAAGGGATAATCGTCGTTGTCCACGGAAACATTGATCCCCGAGAGGCGAACTACCTCATGCAGGCGGTGTCTTCTTTCATTTATGACACCAAACCTGGGCATGATACACCTTACTTCCAGACCACTGTCGTTACTCTTGATAGCCAGCTTATTAATCACTTCCGCGAACTCGGTCAGTTCCAGGTACGGTGACATTTCAGTAGCTATGAATAAAATTCTTTTCTTTGTTGACATTCTTGCACCAGTTTACAGCAGGAAGCTTAAAATGAGTGGGCAAAGGTAAGAAAATATAGGGAAATCCGTTATTCATCAACCTTACCCGTCAATTTCCCGACCATGATTTTATTCAAAAAGGCTAACGAGTTAAGTAAATATATAATGCGTAAGACTGGTGAGGGCAAGCAAATCGGCTTTGTCCCTACCATGGGTGCCCTGCACCCCGGCCATCTGTCCCTGATTGCCGCCAGCAAAGCTGCCACCGACCTCACCATCTGCAGCATTTTTGTGAACCCCACCCAGTTTAATGATCCGGCCGACCTGGCCAAATACCCGGTTACCCCGGCGGCCGATATCCGTTTACTCACCGGTGCAGGTTGTGATGTTTTATTCATGCCCGACAGCCCTGCCGAGATTTACCAGGTCCAGGACCCGCCCCTGCCCCATTACGAGCTGCATTCCATGGAATCCTTACTGGAAGGTGCTTTCCGTCCGGGACATTTCCAGGGGGTTTGTCAGGTCGTACACCAGCTGCTGAAGATTGTACAGCCCCATCAATTATTCATGGGCCGGAAAGATTACCAGCAATGCATGGTCATTGCCCGGTTACTGGAACAGATCGGGTCTGCCACCCGGCTGGTGATTGTGCCCACGGTACGGGAAGCCAGCGGACTGGCCATGAGCAGCCGGAATACCCGACTCAGTCCCGCCGCCCTCACCCAGGCAACAGCCATTTACCAATCGCTCACGGCCATCAAAGCGCATTTGCAACCCGGGCCGGTGCAGCCGCTGCTGGATGCTGCCTTACAGCAGTTGCGGGAAGCCGGTTTTGAACAAACCGATTATATCAGTATCGCCCATGCACAAACACTGGAGCCGGTTAGTCACTGGGACGGTCAAACACCGCTGGTGGCATTGGTAGCCGCTTTTTTGTCGGGCGTACGGCTGATAGATAACATGGCACTAACATAGTCATCGGCCGGAACTTCTTACCTTTGCACCCGCTATGCAAATTGAAATACTCAAATCCAAGATTCACCGCGCAGTGATTACGGAAGCCAACCTGCATTATGTAGGCAGTCTCACGCTGGATGAGGACCTGATGGACGCCGCGGGCATGATTGAATATGAAAAAATACAGGTGGTTAACGTGAATAATGGTGAGCGCCTGGAGACATACCTCATCCGCGGCAAAAGAGGCAGTGGCGTGGTTTGTCTGAATGGCCCCGCTGCCCGCAAAGGTGCTGTGGGTGATACCGTGGTGATCATTTCTTATGCTACCATGGATTTTGAAGCTGCCAAAAACTACCAGCCCAAACTGGTATTTCCCAAAGCAGGCAATACGCTTTAATCCCATGCATGCGTTTGGCAGGGCCGAAAGCGAAATGTAACTTACAGGTGCTTTATCCATGAAGAAACAGTTATTAGCAATAGGCAAGTATGGTTTATTTTTCGGGCTGGGCATTTTCCTGGTCTGGTGGAGCCTGCGCCAGATACCCGATGAGAACTGGGGCGCTTTTAAAACCAGCCTGCGCAATGCCCAATACCTGCTCATCATCCCTGTTTTCCTGATTCTTTCCCTGAGTCACCTGCTCCGTGCACTCCGCTGGCAGATACTGATGGAACCCATGGGTTATCGTCCGCGCCTGCCCAATACTTTTTTTGCCGTCATGATCGGCTATCTCGCCAACCTGGCCATTCCCCGGTTGGGTGAAGTACTCAAATGTACCCTACTGGCCCGCTATGAAAAAGTGCCGGCAGAAAAACTGGTGGGTACGATTGTGGTGGAACGGGCGGTGGATGTTATCTCGCTGGGTATTATTTTCCTGCTCACCATGATCACACAATCGGATGTGGTGGCCGATTACGGCATGCAATTATTCCGTCAATTGTTTGAGAATAAAAACGGCGATTTCTCCCTCACCAAAATCTTCATTTTCGCCGGTATCCTGCTGGTACTCCTGCTGGCCATCCGTGTCTGGTTTGATCGCTTTGCGCATTTAAAAGTGGTGATCATGGCCAAAAAAATCATTGCCGGTGTATGGGAAGGACTGATCAGTGTGCGGAAACTGCGGAGAAAGGGTTTATTTATTTTATACAGTGCCGGTATCTGGACTTTATACATTGTAGGCACCTGGGTAGGGTTGAAAGCTACGGCGGGTACTACCGACCTGGGTATGGGTATTGCGCTGGGGGCTTTGGCTTTTGGCAGTATTGGTATGATTGTTACCCCGGGTGGTATTGGTGCTTATGCTTTTTTTATTGCCAAATTCCTGGAGAAGAACAATATTCCGTTTGAAATTGGCCTGGCCAATGGTACCCTGCAATGGTTTGCCCAATTCATTATTGTACTGATCGTGGGTAGTATTGCTTTATTGGTACTGCCCATTTATAACAAAGAAAAACAAGCCCATGAAAGCCATACAGGCCGTTGAAGCTAAAATATATCCCGGTTTACCGCAATTGTTACACCGGGTAGCCGCCTGGCGGGCTATTGGTAAAACCGTAGCTTTTACCAACGGGTGTTTCGATATCCTGCATGAGGGCCATATTTTCTCCCTTTCCGCCGCGGCCAAAGAAGCCGATTACCTGATTGTGGGGGTGAACAGCGATGACAGTGTCGGGCGTTTGAAAGGGCCCGACAGACCCGTTAATCACCAGCACAGCCGTTCACTGATACTGGCTCACCTGGCTGTTACCGATGCGGTATATGTATTCGAGGAAGACACCCCGTATAACCTCATTACCGCCATCATGCCCGATGTGCTGGTGAAGGGGGGCGACTATACCGTTGAACAGATTGTGGGCGCTAAAGAAGTACTGGCCAATGGTGGTCGCGTGGTGATCAATCCCCTTGTGGAAGGGTTCTCCACGACTGGCATCATCCAGCATATCAAATCATCCTACTCCTGATCCCAACACCAGAAACTTAATATTAGACTCGGCCTTCCTGTTTTATATTTGAAAAAAGGCCGGGGCATTATGTCTTGCGCCTGAAGGAAAACCAAGTATCAGATTGTGAAGAAGCCATTTATCCAGCGCGACATCAGCTGGCTTAGTTTTAATGCCAGGGTATTACAGGAAGCCAATGACGAAAAGGTTCCGCTCAAGGAGCGGATTCGTTTCCTGGGCATATTCTCCAATAACCTGGATGAATTTTTCCGGGTACGGGTAGCCACTTTAAAACGCATGCTCGAGTTCTCCGAGAAACGGAAGAAACTGAATATGCATATGGAGGAGGATCCCCAGGCCATCCTCGACCAGATTCAGACCGTGGTATTGCAGCAGCAGAATGAATTCAACCGCATTTGGGAAGGCATCCTGAAAGAAATGCGCCGGGAGAAAATATTCCTGGTGAATGAAAAACAGCTGAACAAAGAGCAGCAGCATTTTGTACGGTCGTTTTTCGATGAGCAGGTTCGTTCCAATATCATTCCGCTGATGATTGAGACCCTGCCCAATATGCCTTATCTGCGCGACAAGAGTATTTACCTGGGTGTGGTGATGCGCAAAAAGGAATCGGCTTACCAGCAGAAATTTGCCTTGATTGAAGTGCCTTCCCGTGCCGTGGGCCGGTTCATACAGTTACCCTCCAAAAAGGCAGGTGAAAAACACATCATCCTGCTGGAAGATGTGATCCGGTTTAACCTGCCCGATATTTTCAGTTATTTCGGATACGATCATTTTGAAGCGCATATTTTCAAAGTAACCAAGGATGCGGAGATTGATATCGATAATGATGTAAGCACATCGTTTGTGGAGAAGATTGAAAAGGGACTCAAAAACCGCCGCAAAGGAAAAACCGTTCGTTTTGTATACGATAAGGAAATGGATGCGGGCTTGCTGGAATACCTGATCCGGCAGCTCAGCCTCAGCCATAAAAGCAATATCATTCCCGGTGGCCGCATTCATAATTTCAGGCATTTCATGGATTTCCCCGATGTCTTCCCTACACACAATACCCGGCGGAATCCTTTCACCCATCCGGCTTTGAAAGGAAAAATGCGGGTAACAGATGTAGTCCTCAAGCAGGATGTGATGCTGCATTTTCCCTACCATGCATTCGATTCCATAACCGATCTCTTACGCGAAGCAGCTATGGATCCGGATGTACGTTCCATTAAAATCACCGCTTACCGGCTGGCATCCAATTCCAGGGTTATCAATGCCCTGATTAATGCGGCCCGGAATGGCAAGGAAGTGGTGGTGATGCTGGAACTCAAAGCCCGTTTTGATGAGGAAGCCAACCTGGAATGGAAGAAAACACTGGAAGAGGAAGGTGTGAAAGTGCTGCTGGGGCTGCCCCGCATGAAAATACATGCCAAGCTCTGTGTGATCCGCAAAAAACAGGGTAATAAACTGGCGCAGTATGGTTTTGTGAGTACGGGCAACCTCAATGAAAAAACAGCCCGGGTATATGGCGATCATTGTTTGCTTACTGCCAACCGTATGATCATGGCAGATATCAACCGCATTTTTACCTACCTCGAAAATGCCAAGCAGGATTCGCGTCAATTGCATTCCTGTAAGACCCTCATGATCTGTCCGGTACAGATGCGCAAGCAGTTGGAAATACTCATCGGCCGGGAGATCAAGGCTGCCAAGGCGGGTAAAAAAGCATCCATCATCCTAAAACTCAATTCCCTGAGTGATGTGCAGCTGATTGAAAAATTATACCATGCGGCAAGTGCGGGCGTGGAGATCAGTCTGATTATCCGGGGTATTTTCTGTGCGGTACCGGATCATAAAAAATTCAAAATGCCCATCAAAGCCATCAGTATTGTGGATGAATACCTGGAGCATGCCCGGGTGATGATCTTCCACAATGGAGGTAAAGAAAAAATGTATATCTCCAGTGCCGACTGGATGGTGCGCAACCTCGATCACCGGATTGAGGCGGCTGTGCCTGTGAACGATCCCCGTATCCGGGAGGAATTACAGGAGATTATCCACATTCAATTAAGAGACAATGTCAAGGCCCGCATACTGAACAAGGAATTAAGTAACAACTATGTACCTTCCGCAGGTAAAAGAAAGGTTCGGTCGCAGATCGAAACCTATCAATACCTGTACAAGAAAACATAGTTATTGTGAGGCTGGCAGCCATAGATATCGGAAGTAATGCAGCAAGGTTACTGATCTCAGAAGTTGGTCAGGATGTCCATGGTGAACCCCAGTTCAATAAGCTGAACCTGATACGTGTTCCTTTACGCCTGGGTTTTGACGTATTTGAAAAAGGCGAAATCTCCAAAGAAAAGCGGGGTATGGTTTTACAGACCATGAAAGCCTATGGGCACCTCATCAATGCCTATGGTGTAACCCATACCATTGCCTGTGCTACCAGTGCCATGCGCGATGCCCGCAACAGCGCCGACCTGATCCGTAAGATTAAAATGGAAACCGGACTTGATATTGAAATCATCAGCGGAGACCTGGAAGCTTCCATCATTTATGAGAACCATGTGGCGGAGCAGATGGATAAAGACCATAGCTACCTGTACATTGATGTGGGTGGTGGCAGTACCGAGCTCACATTTTTTGCCGAAGACAAACTGGTATTCAAACACTCCTTCAATATCGGCACCATCAGACTACTGAAAGAGATGGTGGATGATGAACATTGGAATGCCATGAAGGAAATGATCAAATCCGGTACAAAGGGCTATAAGAAAATCATTGCAATCGGTACCGGTGGTAATATCAACAAAGTATTTTCCCTGAGTAAGAAAAAAGACGGGAAACCCCTGAGCCTGGATTTGCTGAAAGATTACTACAAAGAAATTGCCAGTTTTTCACTGGAAGACCGGATCAATACCTATAAGCTGCGGGCCGACCGTGCGGATGTGATTGTTCCCGCATTACAGATCTACATCAATGTCATGCGCTGGGCCGATGCGGATGAAATCTATGTTCCCAAGATCGGTTTGGCCGACGGCCTGATTCAGCATTTATACAGCGAATTACAGGCCGGCCGTAAATAATTCAGACAGCACTTTTCCAAATAATCCTAATTTGCATCCGGTCAGATATTGCTGCCCTTCACCCAAAAAGGAAATATGTCGGTACACAAAGAAGTCAAGAAAATCACCACCAATACCTTATTGAAAATGAAAGCTGCCGGGGAGAAAATCTCTATGATTACAGCTTATGATTTTTCATTTGCCCGCTTATTTGATGCGGCCGGTATTGATGTGATACTGGTGGGTGACAGTGCCAGCAATGTGATGGCCGGTCACGAAACAACGGTACCCATTACCCTGGATCAGATGATCTACCATGCGCAATGTGTGGTGCGGGGAATTGACCGTTGCCTGGTGGTGGTGGATATGCCTTTCGGTTCCTACCAGTCTAATTCCGATATTGCCCTGGCTTCGGCCATCCGTATCATGAAAGAAAGTGGTGCCCATTCCATTAAACTGGAGGGTGGTGCTGAAGTAGTCGAGAGCATCCGGAAAATTGTTTCCGCCGGCATACCGGTTATGGGACACCTGGGCCTCACACCGCAGTCCATTTATAAATTCGGCACTTATAATGTACGGGCCAAAGAGGAAGCGGAAGCGGCGCAACTGAAGAAAGATGCATTGCTGCTGCAGGAAGCGGGTTGTTTTGCCCTGGTACTGGAAAAAATTCCCGCCAGTCTGGCCCGAGAAGTCAGTCAGTCGCTGGCCATTCCCACCATTGGTATTGGCGCCGGTGCCGATTGCGATGGGCAGGTGCTGGTGATGCATGACATGCTGGGCATCAATAATACATTCCGTCCCCGTTTTCTGCGGCAATACCTGAACCTGCAGGAAAGCATTACCGGTGCTGTACAGCAATATATACAGGATGTAAAAAGCAGCGATTTCCCTTCGCAGGCTGAGTCTTATTAGGCTTTTTACCGATAACCTTGCCCTTTTTACCCAAATTCATTTCGGCATTTGCCGGGAGCGGGATAGATTTGATAAAACACCTGCTATGAAGAAAACGCTTGTATGGCCGTTGCTGGCCGGCATGTGCGCTTGTAGCTCATTGTCATTGGCAATGCCCGGCACAATCACCGACACTGTTCGCAAACACCAGACAGATGGTATGTTATCGGAGTGGAATACCGAATCCATGGAAATCCATAAGGAAACCGGTATCCAGTATGCGGTGAGTAATGATGCGGGCAAACTGTATATCGGTATGCGTATTGTGAATCCGAGGACGCAGGTGAAAATGATTGTGAATGGTATGTACCTGTTCATTGATATCAAAGGGAAGAAAAGAGAGGGCACCCGTGTGGAGTTTCCCATTCATAAAGAGGGACCGGAAGCCATGCGTTTAATGCCCCGTTCGGCACCGGGTGAAGCCCCTGCTCCGGAAAGTATGCGCCTGTTTCGTGAGCAAATGATCAATGGCATGATGCTGCTGCGGTGTAAGGGACTGGAAGGACAGGAACAGGATGAACAATACCAGACCATTGACCTGCCCAATAATGTGAATATTGCTTTTGGCTGGGATGAAGCAGGTACCATGGATATTGAATACGAGATACCTTTCCCAATGGTAGGTTTACACAAGGAACCTGCAGCGGGTAAAATCATCAGCCTGGGTATACAGCTCAACGGCATGCAATTGTCGGGCGGCGGAGCCCCTTCACTCAGTTCCACCAGCAGCCAGATTGTATCTGTTCCGGCAGGCAGTGGTGGCGGACGGGGAGGAACCAATTTCAATACCAGCAGAACCGGTAGCGCCGGTGCCACCGGAAGAGGTGCTGTTGGTGGCGACAGACCGGTTAATAACGATCCCTTTTTCCGGGAGCAATCGTTCTGGATCAAACACACTATGCAATAAAAAAATACATGACGATTACCACCCAACTCAACAACCCACTGAAAAACGATAAGAAACTGGTGACCATACTGGCGCACCTGGTGGCCTGGGCTTGTTTTTTCTCTGTTCCCTACCTGGTATTCTTTCCCCGTTTGAGAGAATTCAGCATGAGCAACCACATGCTGGCAACGATCATTGTGAATAATGTATTCATTGTTCTCTTTTATTACCTGAATACACTGGTACTGGTTCCCCGTTTGCTCATCAATAAAAAATGGGGTTGGTATGTATTATCCATTGCGGCCTGTCTGGCTGCTTTTTTATTCCTGCCAAAAGAGATTGCCACTTTTATTGCCGAGCCTGAATATATCCGTCAGAATAATGAGTTCATCCGGAACCCCAACTTCAAAGGTGTGCCCCGTTTGAGCCGGGCTCCCCGCCGGGCCCGTCCGATTGCCGATCCTTACAATACGGTATTATTCCTGCTGGTATTTGCATTCGGCACCTGTATATCTGTTACCCAACGCTGGTTAAAGACCGAGCAAACGCGCAAACAAACCGAGCACGAGAAACTCAATACGGAACTCTCCTTCCTGAAGTCGCAGGTAAACCCGCATTTTTTCTTCAACACGCTCAACAATATTTATTCCCTGGCCGTGGTGCGGAGTGAAAAAACAGCCCCTGCGGTAATGAAGCTGGCTTCCATCATGCGGTATATCCTTACCGAAACAGAACGAAACCTGGTTCCCCTGCAGAATGAAGTGGATTTCATCAAGAATTTCATTGAACTGCAGCAGGTACGCCTCACCGATAAAGTAACCCTGCAATTTTCTGCCAAAGGTGATATTGATACCCTGCTGGTCGCACCGCTGGTATTTATCCCCTTTGTTGAGAATGCTTTCAAATATGGCGTGAGTACCAAGGAATCATCCAGCATCAATATTCATATCGGCACAGATGGAAATAAAATATTATTTTCCTGTGTGAATAATATCGTAAGTTCTGAAAGTGTGCTGCTGGAAAACACCGGTATTGGTATCAACAACGTAAAAAGACGGTTGGAACTGATGTACCCCGGAAAACATAAACTGGAAACCCACTCGAGCAATAATGTTTATTCCGTAAACCTGGAAATTCAAAGTTAAAGATGATTAAGTGTATTGCTATTGATGATGAGCCGCTGGCCCTGCAACTGATACAGGAGTACTGTGCAAAGATTTCATTCCTGAACCTGGAAAAAACATTCACCAATACCGATGAAGCCAGGGCATTTTTGCAAAACAACAAAGTGGACCTGCTTTTCCTGGATATTCAAATGCCCGACATTACCGGTATCCAGTTTTATAAAAGCCTTACTGAAAAACCACCGGTCATTTTTACCACTGCTTTCAAGGATTTTGCGGTGGAAGGGTTTAATGTTGATGCGGTGGACTATTTGCTGAAACCCTTTGAATACGATCGCTTCCTGAAAGCTGTTTACAAAGCAAGGGAGTATATGGAATTCCTCAGTTCCCAGGAGGTACAGCTCAATTCACTTTTTGTGAAAGTGAATTATGAGATCATGAAGATCAACCTGAAAGACATTGACCTGATTGAAGCATTAGACGATTATATCAAGATATATATCAAGCCCAATCCGGTGCTGACACTCATGACCTTAAAAAGCATTCAGGAGAAATTACCGGCGCGGGATTTTGTACGGGTACACCGTTCATTCATTGTTCCCCTGTCGAAAATCGAGAAGTTCAGCAAGACGAAATTATGGATAGCGGGTAAGGAAATCCCCATTGGCAGCAGCTATGGCTCGGTGTATGATCAGTTACTGGAATTATCCCGCACCAAATAGACCGATTCCCCGATTCTGAGCGGGTACTCACCTAAATAATTTCAACGGGCTCAGGCCTCATTTTATTTTTACCCTGAAAATGCTGAAAGGCGTTTCATGCAGGGTTTTAGATAATAAAGTATCACCAGGGTTGTTCTCAACATCGGTGATACTTTTTTTATGTCCCCATTCCCGCCCCCCGGCCAGAATCCTGTACCTTTGCCCCAAAAATCACCGCATGGAATTTCTAACACAGTTGGGCATAGCCGCTTTGAATCCCGCCGCTTCTACCGGCACACAATGGATACCGGGTCATGGCGATATCATTGATTCGTTTTCACCTGTTGACGGAAAGAAAATCGGCAGTGTACACAGTGCCGAACAGCCTACCTATGATGCTGTTGTACAGAAAGCCCAGCAAGCTTTTGAAGAATGGAAAATGTGGCCTGCACCCCACCGGGGCGAAATCGTTCGTCAGGTAGGCGAAGCACTTCGTTTGTACAAAGAGCCCCTGGGTAAACTGGTGAGTTATGAAATGGGGAAAAGCCTGCAGGAAGGTTTGGGTGAAGTACAGGAAATGATTGATATCTGTGATTTTGCCGTGGGTTTATCCCGTCAGTTATATGGTTTAACCATGCACAGCGAGCGTCCCAAACACCGCATGTATGAGCAATGGCATCCACTGGGTGTGGTGGGTATTATTTCTGCCTTCAACTTCCCCGTAGCCGTGTGGAGCTGGAATGCCGCACTGGCCTGGGTATGTGGTAATACCACCGTATGGAAGCCCAGTGAAAAAACACCCCTTTGCGGTATTGCCGTACAAAAAATTGTGGCTGCTGTTTTTGAAAAAAATGGTGTTCCGGAAGGGGTAAACGGACTGGTACAAGGTGGCCGCGCCGTGGGTGAATGGCTGAGTAATGATACCCGCATTCCGTTGGTATCGGCAACCGGATCAACCCGTATGGGTAAAGCAGTGGCCGCTACCGTAGCAGGCCGACTGGGCAGGACCATCCTCGAACTGGGAGGCAATAATGCCATCATCATTTCCAAAGATGCCGACCTGGATATGGCACTGATGGGTGCGCTCTTTGGTGCTGTTGGCACCGCGGGCCAGCGTTGTACCACCACCCGCCGCCTGATCATTCACCGTTCCATCTTCGACACTTTTGTACAGAAGCTGGTGAAAGCATACGGACAACTCCGCATTGGTGATCCGCTGGATACTAAAAACCATGTGGGCCCATTGATTGATAAAGACGCTGTAGCATTATACCTGCAATCGATCCAGGCCTGTAAAGAACAGGGCGGTCAGTTTGTGGTAGAAGGTGGTGTACTCGAAGGTCCTGGTTATGAGAGCGGCTGTTATGTAAAACCCTGTATTGCCATTGCACCCAATCATTTACCTGTAGTGCAGCACGAAACTTTTGCCCCCATCTTATACCTCATGTCTTATGAGCACATCCATGAAGCCATCCAATTGCAGAATGGTGTGCCACAGGGACTCTCATCGGCCATCATGACCCTGAACATGCGGGAAGCAGAACAATTCCTGGCGCATACCGGTAGTGACTGCGGCATTGCCAATGTAAATATCGGAACCAGCGGTGCCGAAATTGGTGGTGCATTCGGTGGAGAAAAAGAAACAGGCGGCGGCCGCGAGAGCGGTAGCGATGCCTGGAAAGCTTATATGCGGCGCCAGACCAATACCATTAACTGGAGTGAGCAATTGCCTTTGGCCCAGGGTATACAGTTTGACCTGTAACCCACCCGGCTTCAACCAGCCCTGCCCTTGTTGGCGGGGCTTTTTTTTGACCGGCAACGGCATCCGGGTAAAATTCATACAGCCATCTTTTAATGGCTTTACGTGTATCCCATCCATTAGCCGTTTATCCCAATGACATACTTGTGTGATCGGAGCCCTCAATGGGGAAATATAGTTTTGTGTGATGAGCAGCAGTCATACACAAACAGGAAAACATTTTGTGAATACCATTACCGGGCAGGAATACCTGATCCTGCAGGATGCAACAACTACCGAAGGTGTATTCTTGGAGATGGAGTCTGTTTTCGCTCCGCATTCCGTTCCGCCACCTGTGCATTATCACCCCGTACAAAGGGAAGACTTTACCGTATTGCAGGGTGAACTGACGGTTATACTGCGTGGTAAAAAGATGGTGCTGCGGCAGGGCGACAGCTTGCATATTCCTGCCGGAGCCATTCATGGTATGTGGAATGCCTCGCCACACATTACAAGGGTTCATTGGCTTGTACAGCCTGCCCTGAATACAGCAGCTTTGCTGGAAACCTTTACTGCGCTGGCCAACCAGGGTAGAACAGACGGATTGGGAAAACCATCCTTGTTACAGGCAGCTACTACCCTGCAGTATTTCACCAAAGTATTCCGCCTGGTACAACCACCCCGTTGGATGCAGCAGTTATTATTTCCGGTACTGGCACTGATTGGCCGGATGATCGGGTTACGCCCTGTTCACCGGGAGCCGGCAGAACAGCGGCACTGACCCGGCTGTTTTGTTAAAGAATTCCCAATTCAGTTCCCCAACCCTACTGCTATCCACCCAAGGATATCTTAAAATGCCCGCCGGGGGTTATTTTTTTATTATCATTACAGAAATTTGTACTGATAGAAAAACTGTACTCCTGATGTTACGTGGGTTTCTCTGTTCGATGGCTTTGCCTTTGCTGGCAATTTCTGGTAATGCACAGTCGGTTCCCAAGACCTGGTACCAGCTTGATCACCAGCGTGATTCTTTTTATGGCATCAGCCTCAAGCAAGCCTATCAGTTGCTGCAATCTTCCAACAAAAAACCACAACCCGTTATTGTAGCGGTACTCGATTCGGGTATTGATACCACCCACGAGGACCTGAAGAATATGCTCTGGCGTAATCCCCGTGAGATTCCCGGTAATGGCATTGACGATGATAACAATGGTTATATCGATGATGTTTATGGCTGGAATTTCCTGGGTGGCAAAGATGGCCGCAACGTTAAAAGGGTACCCGATGAACGTACCCGTATTTACCATCGCTGGAAAGACCGCTTCAGTGGTAAACATTTTGATCCCTCCGTGTTATCCGCCGAAGAAAAAGAAACCTATAAAATCTGGAGAGAAGCCCAGAGTCAACTGAATTTCAGTCAGGATGAACAGGTAGAACTGATGTTTGTAGAAGTAACCGCCAAAGCACTGAAAAAGCACGACAAGGTTTTGCGTCAGGAAATGGGTTGTGAAGAATTTACCCCTGAGAAATTGGAGAAATTCCAGCCGGTGAGCCGTTCGGCCAAGGAAGCCAAGATTGGTTTCCTCACCTGTATGAAAATCATTGGTCTGGATCCCGAAGAAAACAATAAAAGTCTGCTCTCCCAGCTGGAAGAATATGTAGAAGGGAAAAAAATAGCTTTTGAATCCCGTGAAAAAATGCCGGCCGACCAGCGTGCAGAAATTGTGCGGGATAATTATTACAGCCTGGCCGATCGGTATTATGGGAATAGCGATGTAATGGGACCTGCTCCCATGCATGGCACCCATGTAAGCGGATTGATTGGCGCCCAGCGGAACAATGGTATTGGCATTGATGGTGTGGCCGATAATGTACGCATCATGATGTTACGGATTGTACCCGATGGAGGTGATGAATACGACAAAGACCTGGCGCTCGCCATTCGTTATGCGGTTGATAACGGCGCGAAAGTGATTAACATGAGTTTTGGTAAATCTTTTTCACCGGAGAAAAACTGGGTCGACAGTGCCATCCGTTATGCCGAAACCAAAGATGTACTGATTGTACATGCTTCGGGCAATGAAGGGGGCGACCTGGATGCAAAAGATGTATATCCCAGTCCCTGGTTACGCCAGTGGAATACCACCGCTTCCAATTATATAACGGTTGGTGCCAGCAGTGATCCCCGTGTGAGTGGTGGCATTACTGCCGATTTCAGCAATTATGGAAAAAACCGGGTGGATGTTTTTGCGCCCGGTGTACGCATATACTCTACCCTGCCCGGCGGCAATCAATATGGCAACCAGCAGGGAACCAGCATGGCCACGCCCATTGTATCGGGTGTTGCAGCACTGATTCGTTCCTACTACCCCGAACTTTCTGCCGTGCAGGTGAAAACAATCATTGAACAATCGGTTCTGGTTCCGGAAAACAGCAGCATTTGCTTCAAACCCGGTCCCAGTCCGGATATTGTACCCTTCAGCTCGCTTTCCAAAAGTGGCGGTATTGTCAACGCCTACAACGCTATTGCCCTGGCCGAACATTTCAAACATGATATGGCTACACTGCAACCACCGGTTGCAGCACCCAAGAACAGCGGTAATAACAAATCTAAAAATATCAAGTACTAATGTCACAGCCCCAGCACAACGATTACGCACCCTATTTCAGCAATTATGTTTCCAGGGTGCAGGCCGGATCATTGAAAGAAGCAATTAATACATACAGCCAGTCACTGCAGGATTTTTATACCACCCTGCCCGAGGATAAAGCAGATTACAGTTATGCAGCTGGTAAATGGACGCTGAAAGATTTATTACAGCACGTAATCGATACCGAACGTATCATGTCGTACCGCGTATTACGTATCTCCCGTGAAGATCAAACACCACTGGCTTCTTTTGATGAAAATAATTATGCGGTGAGTGCAGCGG
The DNA here is from genome assembly GCA_009996675.1 of Chitinophagaceae bacterium. Lineage (GTDB taxonomy): Bacteria > Bacteroidota > Bacteroidia > Chitinophagales > Chitinophagaceae > Sediminibacterium. The sequence continues at coordinate 9,864 of JAACZQ010000038.1, read as the reverse complement.
CAGGTAAGCGAAGTTTTGCGGATATCAAAGCGGAGTTTGTTGCCTTGCGTAAATCCACCGATCTTTTATTACAATCATTAAGCGAGGAGCAATTATCACATGCAGGCACAGCCAGCGGCCATCGCGCCACGGCTAATGCCATTGGCTTTATCATTTTCGGCCACATGCTGCACCACAAACAAATCATCGAAGAAAGGTATCTCTGATCAGTACCGGTAGAAATCGGTGCGGCTCTCATCTGATAGTAATTTTTTCCAGACGGGATGTTGCAGAACGGTTCTGTAATCGTAAGGCTTACCGTTTACCCAGATGGTCTGGTACACCAATCGTATACCATGACTATAATCTACCCACCAGTTGATATGGCCGGTATAGAGGGGTTGAATGGCTTTGCCATTGGGTAAATGCCAGCCATAAATGGCTTCGCGATTGGGTCTGGAATCCTCCAGTATTTTTCCGGCAATCACCACATCTTTCTTGATACCAGCAATCAATCCCTTGCGGCCTTTGCGCTGCCCTTCTATGATGAGGTGGTGCTGCCACATGGTTACGGAACTATCCCGGAATGCATACATGGGTATGGGCTCCAGTTTCACTTTGGATTGCGCATAAATCAGGTCCACTATTTTACGCGTCGGCAGAAAACAATGAAAACTGTCCGCCAGTTGCTGTGCTGCCATGGGTGTGAGGGGTATGCGTGCCCAGTCGGCATCGGTACCCACCGCCAGGTAATCGGGTGTAACATACATTTTTGCTGTGTACTGGTTACCCGCTGAATCGGTATACCGGCTGGTGATCGGCACAAATTTCTGCAGGAATGCAGGCATATTACCGTGGAGTATCTGTTGTACCGCCAGCGAATCGCGCTCCCGCCATTTCCAGGCAGCTGTTAAGCGGTAAAAATGAGAACCCGACAATGTATCGCGCGGACTTTGTTTATCAAAAACGATGGGGCGCACCGATTGGCAGGCCAAACAAAAAAGACAGCAAAAGAAAATCAGATAACGCATGCTTAAAGGTATAGGATAGCCTGCAAAAAAGCCCCGTTCTTGCGGAACAGGGCTTGTAAAATATCATCGGCTGATGCTTATTTGGCAAAGAGGTGTACTGCCAGCTGAACATCTTTGGCAGGACCATTGTAGGTGATGCCCAAAGCGGTTCTGTCGAGACTGAAGAAAGCCTGACCAAAGAAGCCACGCTCACCGGTACCGCGGATATTCACATTGAATTTCACGGGGAAGCTGGCGCCTTTCAGGCTCAGGTTGCCGGATACTTCAGCGGTATTATCACTGGTATAGTTTACACCGGTAATGGTATAGGTTGCTTCGGCAAATTTGGCTACATCAAAAAAGTCGGCACTTTTCAGGTGGTTGCCCAGGCGATCTGCTGCTGCATCGGTTACTTTCAGGTTAGCCAGGTCAATCACAAAGCTTCCACCCTTGAGTTTACCGCCATCTACCTGAATTGATCCGCTTTTCAGGGGGAAATTACCGGTATGAAAATCACCGGCTTTGGCTGCGATCCAGTCAATACGGCTTTTTTCCAGCACTACATTCAGGGTTTGTGCATCTTTTTTGGGAACAAAAGAGAAGAGGCCCAGCACCAACGCAGTGCCTGCCAGTGACATAAAGATTTTTTTCATTTTGTTTGGGTTTTCGGTTTTTTGCAATGAGTAGCAAGATAAGGATAAGAAATCAATGTTCGAACTGTAAATTAAGGATTTTTCAAGGTCGGAAGTCCTGATTCGCTTATCTTCGCAAAAATTTTTTTCCATATGAATCTTCACGAATACCAGGCCAAGGAATTGCTGAAAAAGTACAATGTACCGGTTCAGGAGGGGATTGCTGTTGATACTGTGATGGCAGCAGAGGAAGCTTACCGTCAGATCAAAACCCAGACAGGCAATAATTTTGCCGTAATCAAAGCCCAGATCCACGCAGGTGGTCGCGGTAAGGGTAAGATTGAAGGAACGGAACAGCGAGGTGTGGCCGTGGCTAAATCGGTAGAAGATGTGGCTACCATTGCTAAAAATATCCTCGGCGGTACCCTGGTAACCATTCAAACCGGTGCTGCAGGTAAAAAAGTGAATAAGATTCTGGTAGCCCAGGATGTGTATTATCCCGGTCCCAATCCCGTTAAAGAATTCTACCTCTCCATCCTGCTGGATCGTGCAAAAGGTATGAATGTGGTGATGTACAGTACAGAAGGTGGTATGGATATTGAAGAAGTAGCACACAATACACCCGATAAAATTTTCAAAGAGTGGGTACACCCCGGTGGCGGACTCCAGGGCTTCCAGGCCAGGAAAATTGCCTTCAACCTGGGTCTGAGTGGCGAAGCTTTCAAAAGCTGTGTGAAATTCGTAACCAATCTCTACAATGCTTATGTGGGACTGGATTGCGGTATGCTGGAGATCAATCCGCTCTTCAAAACCAGTGATGATAAAATCATTGCGGTTGACTGTAAAATGAATATCGATGACAATGCACTGATGCGTCATCCAGACACTGCTGCATTGCGTGATGTGTCTGAAGAAGATCCTACTGAAGTAGAAGCCGGACAATACAACCTGAACTTTGTGAAACTGGATGGTAATGTGGGTTGTATGGTGAATGGTGCTGGTCTGGCCATGGCTACCATGGATATGATTAAACTGAGCGGTGGTGAGCCTGCCAACTTCCTGGATGTGGGTGGTACAGCCAATGCGCAAACAGTGGAAGCCGGTTTCCGCATCATCATGAAAGACCCCAATGTAAAAGCGATCCTGATTAATATTTTTGGTGGTATCGTTCGTTGCGACCGGGTAGCTGCCGGTGTCATTGAAGCGTATAACAAACTGGGCAATATTAATATTCCCATTATTGTTCGCTTACAGGGTACCAATGCCGTAGAAGCCAAAAAGCTCATTGATGAATCCGGCCTCAAAGTGCAGTCAGCCATCCTCCTGAGCGAAGCAGCTGCACTGGTGAAGCAGGCGGTAGCGTAAGTAATAAAATGTAAGATTTTGCATACAGGCCCTCTCCGGAGGGCCTTTTTATTGGCAGGCTGAAAGAAGCAAAGAACGGAACCCCATACACCCATTAGTTTTCACCTTTCATTCCTACCCATTCACCTCCCCCACCACCCGTACTTCCATCACGGCACTGAAGGAATAGCGGAGGCCGGTCTTTATTTCCACACATTCATACCGTTTGCGCCGTATGGGGCCTTTCTGGTAGATGCGTCCATTGTCTGTGGTGAAATAAGCCCCTTCCGGAACATCAGCAACGGGTATATGATCGGGCGAGGGTTTATGGTTGTATTTACGGAGTACCAGTAATAATGCGGTTTCACCATTGGCAGTAGCAGCGGGATTAATGATGGAAGACTGCAACGCTGCTGTAATGTCGGGCGGAAAAATACCCAGTTGTACAAAATGCTGCAGCAGGCGCCCGTAACACTGTTTCCATTCCGGACCATGGGCTTCTACCCTGTTGCGGTACTGCTCAAATGTGAGGAGATGGGCCAGTTCATGCAGTAATGTAATCAGGAATTCATAGGCATTGAGATCGCCATTGACACTGATGCGGTGATTGCTGCCTGGACCAGCATGGCGGTAATCACCCAGGACCGATTTTCGTTTACGTGATACCGTCAGGTGAACCCGGTACTGGTGAATAAAAGAAATTACTTCATCAAAACTCCCTTCGGGCAAAAACCGCCGCAGGGCTTCCATGGGATGCTCAGTTACTGCCATCTTTTTTTCCGTTCAACTGAAGAAAGATACGCACTTCCAGCCAGGTGTATACCAAATACAAACCCAGGGAAACATATACTGCATATACGCTTTTGGAAGCTCCCGCCTGTTTCAGGTATATGAGCAGTGCCGTAGCCACACCAATCAGTTTCAAACCGGTTCCCGCCATCACCGCCCGCACAATAGCATTGGGATTCTGTTGCCGGGCTGCCCGTACCTGCATGAGTAAACCCAAGAGGGTGAGCAGGAACAATAGCAAGTTGGCAGAGATCACTACCCCATTATCAATTTTCCAGGACAATAATTGCTGCTGAAAGATGGTAGCAGCACCATTTGCAACCAGAAAGAACCCAACGAGGGGAAAAAAGACTTTACGGGAGGATATCATGTTATTGTTTTTTGGAAGTATTCCGGATAATATTCACCAGCATACCCAGCAATAGCAGCATGGGCAGTAACCAGATCAGCAGCTTGCGTTCCAGCCAGCGTTCATCCATCCATTTGCCCAGCCACACAGTTACCAGCAGCATGATGGCCAGCTGGGAAGCCAGGGCTGCATACCGGAGCAGCGAATGAGGGGATTGGGGAGGCATACACCTATTCGTTTGAAATATCGTTTTTGGGGATGGCAACCGGCAGGGTATCTAACTGGGAAGGCGTATTACCCGTTAGTACTTTCTTAACCCCGTCCAGGTATTGTTCCTTGTACTGGATAGCCTGTTCCAGGGAATCGGTTCTGATCTTCAGGGCCTGCAAGGCTGTACGACCTTCACGGGTACCATAGCCCGGGATATAATATTTCAGGGGAGAAAAAGCAATCAACGCAATGGTTAACCCCACCAGCAACACAAATACTGTACTCAGTCCGATATACACACTTCTGCGGGATAACCGGAAAGTGACTACTTCCTCATACGTATCATCATTCATCACTACCAGCCGGTAATTATGCTGGATGCGTTTGAGGTTTGTATTGTTGCCGGTTTCTGCCATGGTGTCAATTCCAGGTTAAAGGTAATAACGATTCCGCTTTAACCCATGGCCGATAGAGAAATAACTGTATTTTTAAACAGTTTTTATGCTATTTCACTACTGCCATATCTATTTAACCAGGATCCGGACAGTCCTGTCCGTTTTTTTCCTGCTCCTCGCCTGTTATGGCGCTGCACAGCCTTATACCACGATTGACCTGAAGAAGGAAAAACCGTATGATAACCGACGCTTACCCGCCGAGAAAAGCGGGGAGAAAAAATTCACCCTGCCCAAACGCATTTATAACAATACCGTAACGCATTTCAACTACTATTATAATGCCAACCTGCGGCTGAATGAAATACTGGAACGGGCCCGGGAAGCACATCGCGACGATTACACCCAATTATTATCCTTTTACGATTACGATCTGGAAACCACCGCCCAGGATCAGATTGATACAGTGCTGTATAAATGTACCGCCGGTATTTTACTGCACGACCTGCGCAGCGATTGGGTAGACAATCTGTATATGCTGATGGGCAAAGCCTATTTCTACCGGAAAAATTTCGACTCGGCAGGTATGGTATTTCAATACGTGAATTATGCTTTCGCACCGAAAGACGATGGGTATGATATACTCCTGGGCAGTAACAGCAGTAATCCCAATGGTATTTTCACCATTTCCACCAATGAGAAACGCAATTTCTGGCAGAAAATAACCACTACCCTCCCCAGCAGGAATGAAAGTTTTATCTGGCAGGCCAGGACATATATTGAACAACAGAAAATGGCCGAAGCAGCAGGGCTGATTGCTTTGCTGAGAAGCGATAGCCAGTTTCCCAAACGTTTACAACCAGCCCTCGATGAGGCTTCCGCTTACCTGTTTTACCAGATGGGTATCTATGACAGTGCTGCCGTATACCTCACCCGCGCTTTACCAAATGCCGAAAACAAAACAGACCGGGCAAGATGGGAATACCTGGCCGGACAACTCTTCCAGCGTGCGGGTCACAGTCGCGATGCTGCTGCCTGGTTCAATACAGCCATACAGCATGCTACTGATCCGTATATGGAAGTATATGCACGCCTGAATATTGCCCAACTAATGGCTTCCGATAAGGAAGACGCATTGGAACAGAATATCCAGGAACTGCTGAAAATGGCACGAAAAGACCGGTATGATGTGTACCGCGATATTATTTATTATGCCGCTGCACAATTGGAAATACGTCGTAACCGGTTTGATGCCGCAACAGCACTGCTGCTGAAAAGTGTTTCATTCAGCAATGATAATCCGGTACAGAAACAACTGAGTTTTTTATCCCTGGGCGATCTGCACTATGATCAGAAAAAATATGCCACGGCTTTCCGTTATTACGACAGTACCGAATTGCGTTTATTGCCGGAGAAAGACCAGGTGCGTGTGAATCTGCGCAAACCCGCATTGCAGGTATTGGCCGAGAACGAAAGCAATATTAACCGGGAAGACAGTGTACAGCGCATTGCAGCATTACCGCCTGCGGAAAGGGAAGCGGTACTCCGCAAACTCTTACGCCAGCTCAGGAAAGAAAAAGGCCTGAAAGATACCGATGAGCCCGCCTCCTTTGGCAGCTTCACCGATACCAAAAACAGCAGTGGCGATTTATTTGGCAATAATACCAGCAACGATTTTTATTTCCTCAACAGCAGTTTACGCAGCAAGGGTGTTACGGAATTCAAAACGCGCTGGGGCAACCGGCCCAATACCGATAACTGGCGCAGGCAGTCGGCCATTGACCAGTCGGGTGCCGGTGCCAATCAGGCTGCCCTGCAGGCCGATAAACCCGGTGGTGCCGGTAAATTACCTGCCGAAGAATTGAGTATGGATGCATTATTGAATGCCATTCCGCTCACCGCAGCACAACAGGATATTTCCAATACCCTTATTTTCCGTTCACTGGAAGCCAATGGCACTATTTTCATGAATCAGCTGGAAGACTATTCTTCCGCCATCGGTACTTATGAATCCATACTCCGGCGCTACCCGGATAGTGGCGAAAGTGAAACAGCTTTATTCAACCTCATGCGTGCTTACCGCAAAGCCGGTCGGGATGCCTCCGCCGATTCTGTGGAAGCAATATTCAAACAACGTTATGCCAACAGCAAGTTATTGACAGCGCCGGTTGGCAACCAGCCCAAAACAACAGACCCGGCAACACAAACCTATACGGCTATTTACAATGCCTTTATTGAAGGCAGGTTTGCCGATGCCATTGCACAAAAAAACAAAGCCGATCAGGTATTGGGGAATTCCTACTGGACACCCCAGTTGCTGTATATCGAAGCTATTTATTACGTGAAGCAGCGGGAGGACAGTACGGCCATTAACCGTCTTACCCAATTACAACAATTGTTCAGCAGCTCACCTATGGCGGAAAAAGCGGCCGCCATGATAGATGTGCTGCGCCGCCGCAGTGAGATCGAAAGCTATCTCACCCAGTTGCAGGTAGAACGTCCCATTGAAGCCACGGTTATGCCGGATATTGATTTCCGGAATACCGGGGTGATTAATACTACTGTTACCGGAAAAGACAGCAGTACCAGCCGGCAGGCACCCAAAACCGTGGTACCGGCAGCAGTGACCATCCGGAATGAGACCAAGGCCCAGCCCCTGGCACCGGCCGAAGCTGTTTATGAATTCAATGCTGCTGATACCCAGTATGCGGTTGTGGTGTTGAATAAGGTTGATCCGGTATTTGCCGGAGAAGTCCGGAATGCATTCAGCCGGTATAACCAGGAGCGTTATGCCAACCAGCGGCTGGTATTAACCATGGCCCCTATTCAACCGGATATACAATATTTACTGGTGGGGCCTTTTGTGAATGCCGGTGCTGCCGTGGATTATGCCGACCGGGCCAAGGCCCTGGCTGCATCGCGCATCATTCCCTGGTTAACGGTTGATAAATACCGGTTCCAGATCATCAGCCCGGCCAACCTGGAGCTGTTGAAAAAGAAAAAAGATGCAGAAGCTTATCGTAACTTCCTGCAAACCGTGCTACCCGATAAATTTTAACGAGCGGATAACCCGGCTTGCCAAACTCTTGTTTAGCTTTACACCGCTTAGCTTTAATTCAGACTTGTATGACTATGTCTAAACCTGTACGTATTTTCTGGCGCATTTATTTCTGGGGCCTCGGATTCGGGGTATTATTCCTGGTGATCATCAATTTCGGATGGCTGGGTAATATGCCATCCCTGGACGATATTGAAAATCCAACGGCATCCCTGGCCAGCCAGGTATACGCACAGGATGGCACCCTCATGGGTAAATATTACTTGGAAGACCGTATCAATGTTCAATACAAGGACATCAGCAAACATGTGGTGAATGCACTGGTGGCTACCGAAGATGAACGCTTTTATGACCACAGTGGTATAGATCCGCGCTCCCTCATGCGTGCCTTTGTATTCCTGGGCCGCGAAGGTGGTGCCAGTACCATAACCATGCAAACAGCCAAGAACCTCTTTACCGATAACTGGGGCACCCGGAATTTTATCCTGCGACTGGTACAGAAACTAAAAGAAAGTGTGATTGCCGTTAAACTGGAGCGCAATTTTACCAAGGAAGAAATCATTACCCTCTACCTCAATACCGTTGCTTTTGGCGACAATGTGTTTGGTATCCGCAATGCCGCCAAAACATTTTTCCAGAAAGAGCCCGACCGCCTGAATATCGAAGAATCTGCGGTACTGATTGGTATGCTGAAAGGTGCTACCATTTATAACCCCCGCCGCAATCCCAAACTGGCACTGGACCGTCGTAATACCGTCATCAACCAGATGGTGCGCAACAATTATCTCACTGCTGCCGAAGCCGATATTCTCAAACGCAAACCCATTGAGCTGAACTATAAAAAACTCGATGAAACGGCCGGCCTTGGCCCCTATTTCCGTATGATACTGGGTGAAGAAATGAAGAAATGGTGCAAGGAGAATAAAAAGAACAATGGCGACAGCTATAATCTGTACCGCGATGGTTTAAAAATCTATACCACCATCAACCCACGCATGCAGCAATATGCCGAAGAAGCTGTTGGCAAGCATATGAACTATATGCAGAAGCTGTTCAATACACAGGAAAATATCCGCAAAGGCACTATCTGGAAAGGATATGAAAATGTACTGGATGCTGCCATGAAGCAAAGCGACCGCTGGCGCAACCTGAGCAGGGATGGCATGAGTGATGAAGACATCAAAAAAACATTTTACGAGAAAACACCCATGCGGGTATTTGCCTGGAACAATAACCGGGAAACAGATACCACCATGACGCCCTACGATTCTATCCGTTACCACCGGCAGATGCTACAGGCCGGTTTCATGGTTATGGATCCCCTCACCGGTGAAGTAAAAGCCTGGGTGGGCGGTATTGGTTTTAAATCCTTCAAATACGATCACGTTAACTTCAACACCAAACGGCAGGTAGGCTCTACCATGAAGCCGCTCCTGTACAGTCTTGCAATTGAAGAAGCGGGTTTTACCCCCAATACCGTTGTGTATGATGAACAGCAGAGTTTTGGTCAGTATGGCATGGTACCCGCTACCACCAAATCCTGTAAAGGTGGTTCCATGCCCATGGCATCGGCCCTGGCTTTCTCCCGCAACTGCGCATCGGCCTATATCATGAAGCAACTGGACGCGGAAGGAAATAATGGTGCCAAGCGACTGGTAGATTTTCTGAAACGTTGTGAATTACAAACCAAGATTGAACCTTATCCATCCATTGCGCTGGGCGCCTGTGAAATTTCCTTGTATGAAATGATGCAGGCTTTCAGCATGTTCCCAGGACGTGGCTTCAATGTGAAGCCCATGTATATTACCCGTATTGAAGACAGAAATGGTAATGTACTGGCCACATTCACGCCCCGCCGCAAAGAAGTGATCAGTGATGTAACAGCCTACTCGGTGGTAAAGATGATGGAAGGAACCGTATCCGTAGGTACCGGTAGAGGTATCTGGGGTTATGGTATGCCACGGGTAGAACTGGCCGGCAAGACCGGTACCACCAATGAAAACAGCGATGGCTGGTTCATGGGTTATACACCCCAGTTACTGGCAGGCGCCTGGGTGGGTGCAGATGACCGTTTTATTCACTTCAATAAAGAAAGTGCAAA
>JAACZQ010000037.1 GCA_009996675.1 Chitinophagaceae bacterium | reverse complement strand
CGTCGGCGACACGCCCTGGATCCACGTCGATCTGGCTGCGCACATCTGCAAGGGCGGCCTGGGCTCCTGTCAGGCTTCCGACCAGATACTGGTGAAAGTAGCCCCCTACCCCAAAGCAGCGATCCTTACACCGGATACAGCCATTTGTTATGGCACCCGTATTGCCTTAAGCGGTACTTTCACCGGTACCGGTTATCGCTGGTCACCTGCGGCTTCACTGCTGAATACCCGTTCACTCAATCCCATTGCCGGACCCACCCGCAATACCCTGTATTATTTAACGGTGGTAGACACAACACAGGGCGCCTGCCCCAAACCCGTAACCGATTCCGTACTGGTTCGTGTAGTACCTTTTATCAGTGTTTTTGCGGGCAGGGATACAACTATTGTTCCGGATGAACTGCTGCAACTGAATGCAACAGCCAATAACAGTCAGGTGACTTTCCGGTGGTCGCCTACCATTGGTATGGATAATCCGGCGATTGCCAACCCGGTCATACAACTGGGAGAAGATATTGATTCCATCCTGTACCGGGTTCGGGCCACCGATCCCAGTGGCTGTTACGGGGAAGATGATATACTGGTGAAAATGTATAAGAACGGGCCGGATATCCTGGTCCCCAGTGCCTTCACGCCCAATGCCGATGGCAAAAACGATGTATTGAGACCACTGACATTTGGCATCACGCAGCTCCGCTATTTCCGGATTTTCAATAAATGGGGTCAATTACTTTTCGAAACCACGCAATTGGGTAAGGGCTGGGATGGCACGTATAATGGCGTGAAACAGGCATCGGGCACTTATGTATTCATGACCGAAGGAGCCGATTTTGCCGGCAAAACCCTGTTCCGGAAAGGAACCAGTGTGTTGATCCGGTAATGCCCCATCCATCCTATCAACCGTTGTTCCCAATAATAGGCCTGTCCGACTCCCATGAAGCAGCAAAACAGCGTTCCAAACTCTCTTGTAAGGGTGTTGCAACTCCGTTAAAAAGCCAGGGTACTCCTCAGGCTTGAACAGGTTGTTGTATTTTCACCCAGAATCCTGTACCCGGAAAGCCCAGACTGAAAGCAAGATTACCCATGAAGAAACTGTTGTTTTTGTTATTATTTATTGGCTTGGGATTAGTTGTTCAGGCAGCGCACTTAAAAGGGGGCTGGATCAAGTACGAATATCTTGGAGATGGCAGTAATCCGAACACTTCCAAGTACAGGGTAACCATACGTCAATATCTTGACAGTATGTCCAATGCCGGACAGATTGATGCATTTGTTGCCTTATCTGTTTTTGATGGTTTATCCAATCAGATAGTTCAAACATTTAATATCAACAGTACCAGCTTTAGCCTGCCCAGTAAAAAGTATTATGATCCTTGTATAACCCCCAACCCACCCAACCCCAGGGTAAACTATCGAATTGATGAATATGTTGGCACCATTGATCTTCCCAATAATATCAATGGCTATACCTTATCGGTACAACGTTGCTGCAGGGTTGATAATATTGCGAATGTGGTGAGTGCGGGTAACAATACCGGAATCACCTATGTGGCCAGGATTCCCGGGGTTATGAACGGCATCGATTATTCTAAAAACAGTAACCCGGATTTCATCATGCGCGACACAGTATTACTGTGTTATAATGCCCCATTTACTTTTTCCTTCAGTGCTACGGATGCAGACGGAGACAGCTTATCCTATATGTTTTGCGAAGGGGTCAATACTCCTACAGCCGATCCCAAACCGGCCCAGTCCAGCAATCCCCCTTTTCCATCCGTAACTTATAACCCTGGTTATACAGGAAGTACACCGCTGGGTAATAAAGTAAGTATTGATCCGGTAACCGGTATTATTTCCGGCATTGCCCCCGGCACCGTGGGAACATATGTGGTTTCGGTTTGTGTGAATGAATACCGGAATGGCGTACTCTTCAATACCAACCGAAAAGAAATACATGTTAACGTAGCCAACTGTTCGCTTGCCGGTGCCAGCTTAAAACCCAGTTATATTACCTGTGACGGTTTCACACTCAATTTCGAGAACGAATCTGCCAGTTCAAGTATTGCAAGCTATTTATGGACTTTTGGTGAAACAGGTGTAGCCCCTTCATCCAATCCAACACCCACACATACCTACAAAGACACCGGCACTTACACCCTCAAACTGAAAGTAACCAGTACCGGTGGTTGCCAGGATTCTACCACGGCTTTGGTTCGTGTTTATCCCGGTTTTACGCCCGATTTCACCGTACAGGGTACTTGCTATATCAACAGCTATCGCTTCCTCGATGCCACCACTACCCGCTATGGCGTGGTCGACAGCTGGCGCTGGGACCTGGGCGACCTGAGCACCAATGCCGATACCGCCCGCAGTAAAGACACAGCCTGGAAATACAGCACCCCGCAAAGCGTTCAGGTGCGCCTCATTGCCACCAACAGCAAGGGCTGTATAGATACCGTGGTGAAAACGGTCAGTATCCTCGATAAACCCATTGTGAACCTCGCTTTTAAAGACACATTAATCTGCAGCATCGATACATTGGCCCTGCGCGCCACCATCAACAATGGTACTATTCTATGGGAACCACAACTGGGACGTAACAGCAGCCGTATCATCAATCCCAATAGCACCAACCCATTGGTCTATCCGCTCGATACCACTCGCTACATCGTTACTGTGAATGATAATGGTTGTCAGAATAAGGATACAGTAACGGTGAATGTGCTCAACTTCATCAAAGTGGAACTGGGGCCCGATACCGCTATTTGTCTCTCCGATCAATTCCGCCTGAGACCCATCAGTGATGCCTTGAGTTATCAATGGACGGCATCCACGGGAGTACCCATTGCATCTAACAGTAAGTATCCTTTGGTGCAACCACTGGTCAATACCAAATATTATGTGATTGCCAACCTGGGTAAATGCCAGGACCGCGATTCTGTAGCCGTTCGGGTAGTACCTTATCCCTATGCAGTAGTGATGCCTGATACCGC
>JAACZQ010000036.1 GCA_009996675.1 Chitinophagaceae bacterium | reverse complement strand
ATTTGTTTTGGTGAACGAATACAACTGGCAGGAAATATTGTAGGCTCCAGTTTCAGCTGGTCGCCCTCCAATGCCTTGCTGGGCAGCAATACTTTATTCCCCATGGCTGGTCCTTCTAAAACAACCCAATACATTCTTTCTGCTACCGATACCCTGGGTTGCCCCAAACCGTATAGTGATACGGTTACGGTTTATGTAGTACCCCCCATTAAAGCCTATGCAGGCCGGGATACCGTTGTTACGGCCAATCAGCCCATACAATTACAGGGCAGTGGCGGCACCCGGTTCCAATGGCGGCCGGCTACGGGCCTGGATAATCCCAATACGGAAAATCCGGTGGCTGTTTTAGGATCCGATATCGATTCCATCCGTTACATACTGCGTGTCAGCGATGTGAATGGCTGTTATGCGGAAGATGATGTGGTGATACGCGTATTCAAAAACGGGCCCGACCTCTATGTACCAAGCGGCTTTACACCCAATGGCGACGGGAAAAACGATGTACTGCGACCCGTGGCCGTAGGTATTACACAACTGATTTCCTTCCGTGTGTTCAACCGCTGGGGACAATTGATGTTTGAAACCAACCAGTTTGGCAAGGGATGGGATGGCACGTATAACGGGGTGAAACAGGCATCGGGCACCTATGTGTTTGAAGCCGTGGGAACAGATATCAGCGGCAAACAGGTCTACCGCAAAGGAACAGCGGTATTGATCCGGTAGGTTACAGCCTCCCTTGCACAAATTCATCGGTACTGTTCGATGGCCATTGTAACGCACCCGAGGCAGGCAAGTCAGTTCCTGTGTCAACAGACAAATTCCATAGCTTTGTTACATGCAACAAATCATACTCATTACCGGAGCCACTTCGGGTTTTGGAAAAGCCATTGCTGAAACATTTGCCGCAGCCGGATGGAACTGCATCATTACCGGTCGCCGGGCCGACCGGCTGGAAGCCATAGCCACAAGTCTGCGCAGTCAATATGCCATTCAGGTCTTACCACTGGTTTTTGATGTGCGTGACCGGGTAGCCGTAACCACACAAATCAGCCAACTGCCTGCTGCCTGGCAGGCCATTGATGTACTGGTAAACAATGCCGGACTGGCCCTGGGTCGTGATCCATTTGATACCGCCAACCTCGACGATTGGGATACCATGATCGATACCAACCTCAAAGGATTATTGTATGTAAGTAAAGCGGTATTGCCCTTCATGACAGCCCGCCAAAAAGGACATATCATTAATATCGGCTCTACTGCCGGTAAGGAAGTGTACAAAGATGGCAATGCCTACTGCGCCAGTAAACATGGTGTTGATGCTATCAGTAAAGCCATGCGTATTGATCTGCTGCCACACCACATCAAAGTAACTGCCATACATCCGGGCGCTGCTGAAACAGAATTTTCCCTGGTTCGTTTTAAAGGAGATGAAACCAAAGCAGGTCTCGTATACGATGGATACCATGCCCTGCAAGCAGCGGATATTGCAGGCATCACTTATTATGCTGCTACATTACCAGCCCATGTTTGTATCAACGACCTTGTTGTTACCTGCCTCGCACAAGCCAATTCATTTTACCTGCATAAATAATTAACCATGTTTTCATCTATTGCACATTTCAAAGAAATCTGGGATATGGAGTCCAAAGCCACCATGCAATGCCTGGAAGCTTTAACCGACGAGAGCCTGAACAAAGCCAGTTTCGGCGACTACCGCAACATAGCACGACTTGTTAATCATATGATCACCTGTGCCGATGGTATCCCCTTTGAAGCAGGGCTACCCATTGCTTTTGAGAAAAAACAGTACACCACTGTTGCAGCTATACAGGCTGCTTACGCAACTGCAACGGAAAAAGTAAAACAGGGTATTGATCAGTGGACCGACGCCACTTTGCAGGAAGAGACACCCATGTACGGAGAAAGCTGGAAAAGAGGTTTTGCACTTTGGGTAACCGTTATGCATCAAACGCATCATCGCGGACAACTCACGGTTCTCATGCGTATGGCGGGACTCAGACCCCCGGGTATATACGGACCCAACAAAGAAGAATGGGAAGCTTACCAGTTACCACCGGCAGATTAGAACTGCCTATCGGTAAAACCTGCCTGTGCGGCTTTGAAGTCGGAGATCATTTCGGTTACAATGTCGGCGGCAGGTTTTATTCCGTGTATCAGGGAACTCACCTGACCGATCTCCAGTTCTCCCTCCTGCATATCGCCCTCAAACATGCCTTTTTTGGCGCGGGCACGACCCAACAGCTGCTTCAGTTCTTCCTCCGAAGCGCCGCGTAGCTCAGCCGCACGTATATCCTGTGCAAATTTGTTATTCAGCAACCGAACCGGAACCAGTTTTTTCATACGCAACTGGGTATCCCCTTCCTGCGACTGAAGAATGGCTTCCTTGAATGCCAGGTGTGAAGAAGCTTCGGGTGTGCATACAAAACGACTGCCCACCTGCACCCCATCGGCACCCAGTACCATGGCTGCCAGCATTTGTTTGCCGGTTGCAATACCACCTGCAGCAATTACCGGGATAGATACAGCCGCCCTTACTGCCGGTATGAGTACCATGGTAGTGGTTTCTTCCCGGCCATTGTGTCCGCCTGCTTCAAATCCTTCTGCTACCACAGCATCACAACCCGCTTCTTCAGCCTTACGTGCAAATTTGCTGCTGCTGACTACATGCACTACCTGAATACCATTGGCTTTTAAGTGCCCGGTCCAGGTTTTAGGATTTCCTGCACTCGTGAACACGATGGGTACTTTTTCCGCTGCAATAATCTGCATCAATTGATCAATATCGGGATAGAGCAGGGGTACATTCACACCAAAGGGTTTATCCGTAGCCTGTTTGCATTGCCGGATATGTTCACGCAGCACATCGGGATACATACTGCCGGCGCCCAGTAAACCCAGTCCGCCCGCATTACTCACCGCACTGGCCAGTTTCCAGCCGCTGGCCCAGATCATACCGGCCTGGATAATGGGGTATTGAATATGAAAGAGGGAAGTGATGCGGTTCATATTGGCAATTTGTGCGGATGCTTAGCAGCTGTTTTACCCTGCTAAAATAAAGAAGAAATATTTGTGGTACCGTTTAAACAAGCAGTGAATCATATAATCAGTGAGTCCAGGCTTCTCAACAATGCAAACCACAAGCCAGGTCTATTCTAAATCACACAGTACCAGCTATGGTAATACACTATTAGGAAGGACGACTGTTTTGCAATCAGTTTCCCGCCTGCAACGAAGAGTGTAAAAAATAAATCTTCCACTGTCCTTTTTCTTTTCTGAATGCAGCATCTTCCATCCAGTTAATGGTTTGGATCAGTGTTCCGTTCTTATACACATCACCATGATTGAAGTAGGCAATATGGCCGATGTTTTGATCTACGGAAATGCGCAGGGTATCCATCCGGAATTTAATCCGGGTATCCTGGTATTTTTGTAATTCATGCCACAAACTATCGTTGGTCCATACTTTACCATTTTCAAAGAGCCGGAAATCGGCCGTAGCATAGGCGTTCAGGGTATCCAGATCCGTTTGTTCAACACCCCGAAAATACCGGGTTAAAACGGTGAACAATGCTTGTCTTTCATTGGCCTGATCTGTGGGGCGACAGCCTACCCAGCCGCCAATACCCAACAGTAGCATCAGTAGTACGCGTTTCATAGATGGTGATTTATGCAAGGAAGTTCCTACAAGTTAATGCAATCCTCCCGTATCTGCAAAGCTTGTACTTTGTTCCGTAACCTATTGAGGTTGACACCATTATTCCCGGAATTGGGGCTTAACAAGTATCGGTAGAAGCAGACTTCCCTTCCGGTGTTGTACATAGATAAATACCGTGTGTTCTCGGGTGAACGGCAGGGCTTTAAGCCCGTTGTAAGCCCGTTGTGAGCCCGTATATAGCCCGTATATAGCCCGATATAAGCCCGCTCTTTAGAGCCGGCATGCAACGGGAGCGCTACGGGCTATATAGCAGGTAGATAAGATGTCAATTATTACACACAATCGATTGATCCTGAATGCGTGAGACAATAGTTTTCCCGGCAGGAACACCCGGTTCGCTGGCGAACAGCGCAAAAAAGAGTTGATAACCGGCAGCGAAAGGCCGGATTAAGCCCGGGTCCCTTTAAAAGGCAGTGTGTTTAGCCAAAATCAATCTCGGTATTATCCCCGATGTTCAAACTACGGCTGAGGCCTTTTACAGAGGCGTCGCTGCCAATCAGGGAATTGTCGAGCACCACTTCATAGAGATTGGTAAAGGAACCAATGATGCTGTCGCGGATGATGGAATGTTTGATGGTGGTATTGGCACCAATGGCTACATGCGGACCAATGATGGCATTGGATATATCGCAACCCGGGGCAATGCTTACCGGGGGAATGATAATGGTGTCTTTGAATCCATGCGCATCGGGTACATTACCACCGAATTTTTTGAGCAAGGTGGCATTACTTTCCAGCAGGGTTTCTTTGCGGCCGCAGTCGAACCAGTTCTTTACCTTGAAAGCCTGGAATTTTGCACCGCGTTTGATCATGCAGTCCAATGCATCGGTAAGATTGTATTCACCGTAGGTTTTAATATCCTGCATGAAAATATGGTGCAGGCATTCGAAAAGGAACTGCGATTCTTTGATTTTATACAAGCCAACCAGGGCCATATTGCTTTTGGGAATAGCAGGCTTCTCCACCACCTGCTCAATAAATCCATCTTCACCAACAGATGCTACACCAAAATTGCGGGGGTCATCCACTTTTTTAATACCCAGCATGCTGTACGGACTGTTCACCACTTCCTTCACATCGTATTCGCAGATGGTATCGCCCAGGGCTACAAATACTTCATCATCGCCCACAATACTGCGGGTGAGTTCAATGGCATGGCCGGTACCCTGCCGTTCATTCTGGTATACAAAATGCGTAGTGAGATGGGGATAGGTTTGTTTAACGTAGTCCTGTATTTTTTCACCTAAGTATCCGACGATGAAAATGAATTCATGAATACCTGCTTCGTGTAACTGATCAACAATATAACTAAGGATGGTTTTGCCGGCAATGGGTATCAATGCCTTGGGCTGTGTATAGGTATGCGGTCTAAGTTTGGTGCCTGCGCCCGCTACTGGTATGATTGCTTTCATGGGAGGTTTGTTTCGGATGACTACACGGTCTGATTCACTAAGCAGTATAATAGGTACTGCCGACACTTTCATCCGGGGTCGAAATTAGGGAAATATGTCATCCAAGCAAGTATTGTGGAAATCTGGATATTATATTGTACTGAAACCCAATCTTACGAAAAAAGGCTACCGGTTGGGGGTAGCCTTCAACAATGCTCTTACTAAAGCTATACGATTTCGGTATCTTGTTTCATGACGGAATGTTTATTGTTGTGATATAGTAAAGTAACGAAAATTTTCAGATATTGTCAAATATAGGGCCGGGTTTAAATTTACCCATTCTTATATCTCCTACGTTCCCATATTCCTGCTCAACAACAGCAGAGAGCCCTGTCAATCCGTGTTTAAGACTAACCCGCAACAGGATAGCATTCATATCGTCTGCCAGTATTTCATTCAGGTTGTCGAAACTTCTTACGATTACACAGTAAGGATGATCAATTCTTCGTTGCCACCACCAGAAAGGCCGCTCCGGGATATGCGAAATGTCGCCGTTTTTGATGGTTAATGGCTCGTGTTCATTGTTATACCGACCGCTTCCCATGGGTATTTTGCGAATCTTGTACAGACGCACTTCAATTTCATGAGCAGCAAAATAGGATTTGTTTACAAATTTGAAAATATAATAAGACTGGGTCTGGCTTCCCACTTTACATAAGAACGGCGCAATATTGATGGCAGGTTTGAACACATACAATACGATCAGCAAAAACAAAAAAGCCGAAAAAATGCCACCGATCGTCCCCACCCAGAACTGGCCCCAGAAGCTACTCCAATAAGCAGATTCATACCACGGTATCGGAACATGCATTGGGTTCATACCTCATTAGATATTGTTGCCTGTAATGATACTGATTCATTCCGCAGTACAACTACGTATTTCCCGCATTTTTTCATCGCAGATCCTGTTTCTGGTAACAGCCGAATCGTAGAAATTGCCTTAGCCGAAGCAGTATAGGAATTGGTCATTAATGCTTCAGACAAGGGGTGAAGGCGACAAAACAAACCGGTACCGGTAATAGTCAGCCTCCCATTTAACTAAATACCTGCTTCCTCAAAGAGATGCCATGAAGGGCGTATATTTGTATCAAATACCATTGACATGCAAAGAGATACCCTCGTTTTTGACCTCATCAGGCAGGAGCTGGAACGCCAACGCCGTGGCATTGAACTGATTGCATCTGAAAACTTTACCAGTTTACAGGTCATGCAGGCCATGGGCAATGTAATGACCAATAAATACGCGGAGGGTTATCCGGGCAGACGTTATTACGGGGGTTGCGAAATTGTGGATCAGACCGAACAACTGGCGATCGACAGGCTTTGCCAGATTTTTAATGTGGAATACGCGAACGTTCAGCCCCACAGCGGCGCCCAGGCCAATGCCGCACTCATGCTGGCCATCCTGCAACCCGGCGATGCCATCCTGGGCCTCGACCTCAGCATGGGCGGTCACCTCACCCATGGCTCGGCGGTGAACTTCAGTGGTAAATTATACAAACCCCATTTTTATGGCGTGGGCAAAGAAGATGGACTGGTGGATTATGATATGCTGGAAGCCAAAGCCCGCGAAGTAAAACCCAAACTCATCATCTGCGGTGCCAGTGCTTATAGTCGTGATTGGGATTATGCACGCATCCGCCGTGTAGCCGATGAAGTAGGCGCTTTTGTAATGGCTGATATTGCACACCCCGCCGGTCTGATTGCCAAAGGTTTGCTCAATTATCCTTTTGATCATTGTCATTTTGTTACTTCTACCACCCACAAAACCTTACGTGGTCCCCGTGGCGGCGTGATTATGATGAAAAAGGATTTTGAAAATCCGTTCGGACTGAAAGATGTAAAAGGGAACCTGCGTATGATGAGTAACCTCATTGATATGGCCGTATTCCCCGGCACACAGGGTGGCCCGCTGGAACATGTGATTGCAGCCAAAGCCATTGCCTTCGGCGAAATCCTGACACCTGAATTCCAGAGCTATCAGGAACAGGTACAGAAGAATGCACAAGCCATGGCAGCAGCTTTCACCAGCCGTGGCTACCAGATCATCAGCGGTGGCACCGACAACCACCTCATGCTGATTGACCTGCGCAATAAAAATATCAGCGGTAAAAAAGCCGAACAGGTTTTGGGACATGCTGATATTACTGCCAACAAAAACATGGTACCTTACGACGATAAAAGTGCTTTTGTAACTTCCGGTGTGCGTTTTGGTGTAGCCGCCATCACCACCCGTGGTATGGTTGAAAAAGATATGGAGTTTGTTGTGAATGCCATTGACCGTTCCCTGATGCAGGCCGATGATGCAGCAGCACTGGCTGGTATTAAAAAAGAAGTAAACGAATTCATGTCGCAGTTTGCCCTCTATCCTGAAATGGGATAAGGCTTCAATCCGACAGGATCATTCATCAAATCAACCTTTATGATTCAACGTATTCAAACCCTCTGGCTCTTACTGGCAAGTGTTTGTGGTTTTGCCACCCTGCGTCTGCCTTTTTATGTTGGCAGCACAGGCACCAATCCGGCTGAATCCTTCACGGCTATGTCGGGCATCTTCATCCTCATCTTAACCATTGCCGCTGCTATTGTGGCGTTGGTGGATATCTTCCTGTACAAAAACAGACCCCTGCAATTGAAACTGGGTTTTGCCGGTCTCGCCGCAAGTATTGTGATACTGGTATTGTACTTCATGGCTATCCGCCAATACGATGCTGGTGCACTGACCCTTTATTCTGTTGCTGCTTTTGCCGTACCGGTATTTTATGTACTGGCCATCCGTGGTATTTATAAGGATGAGAAACTGGTGAAGAGCCTGGATCGGCTGAGATAATCATTACCATAGAAATCCCACCAATAATAAAGCGGCTGAGAGCCGCTTTATTATTTTATAAGAACCTTGCTGTCTGACTCTGTTTGGCCTGTTTGATGCCCGCCGGAACACCGGCATATACTACTGTTCCTCCGGCATCCCCGGCTTCAGGACCCATATCAATGATCCAGTCTGCTGAGCGGATCACATCGGTATTATGCTCAATCACAATCAGGGAATGTCCCTGTTCAATCAGCGCATGGAAAGAAGCTAGCAATTTTTTGATATCATGAAAATGCAAACCGGTCGTGGGTTCATCAAAGATGAAGAGTACATGACCAATACCCTTCCCCTTACCCAGGAAGCTGGCCAGCTTTACCCGTTGCGCTTCCCCGCCACTCAATGTATCGCTGCTTTGTCCGAGTTTAATATACCCCAGTCCCACATCCTGCAGGGGCTGTATGGCATTCCTGATGGGTTTTTCGTCGGCAAAAAATTCCAGTGATTCATCTACACTCATTTCCAAAACATCAAATACATTTTTCCCTTTGTATTGCACTTCCAGCACTTCTTCCTTGAAGCGTTTGCCGCCGCAGGATTCGCAGGTCAAGTGTACATCGGCAAGGAACTGCATTTCCACAATCTGTTCCCCTTCACCTTTACAGGTATCGCAACGACCGCCGTCTACATTGAAAGAAAAATGTTTGGCCTGGAATCCGCGCATTTTACTGAGTGGCTGTCTGGCAAAGAGATCACGGATATGATCATAAGCTTTGATATAGGTAATGGGATTACTCCTGGATGATTTACCAATGGGGTTCTGGTCAACCATTTCAACCTGTGAGATATAATCAATATCACCACTGAGTTTTTTATGGCGTCCTACTTTTTCTGCCGGTTCTCCTTTGAGTTTTTTCAGTGCCGGATACAGCACCTGTTTCACCAGGGTGGTTTTCCCGCTGCCGCTCACGCCACTCACCACACACAAGGTATTCAGCGGAAATTGTACATCTATATGCTGCAGGTTATTCTGATCGGCTCCTTCTACCTTGATATAGCGGGTGGACTTGCGTACGGTTTTGGGCGGATCTATACGCAGCTTACCGGTGAGGTATTGTCCGGTGAGACTTTGTTTGTTGGCAATAATAGCATCATAATCGCCTTCGGCCACCACTTCACCACCCAGGTGTGAAGCCAATGGCCCCATATCAATGATGTGATCCGCTTCCCGCATCATCATTTCATCGTGCTCTACCACAACCACGGTATTGCCCAGATCGCGCAGGGATTTCAGTACACCAATCAATCGCTCCGTATCCCTGGAATGCAATCCAATGGAAGGTTCATCCAGGATATACAGCGAATTGGTGAGGTTACTGCCCAGGCTTCTGGTGAGTTGTATACGCTGACTTTCGCCACCACTGAGTGAATTGGCCAGTCGGTTTAAGGTTAAATACCCCAACCCCACATCCAGCAGTGTTTGCAGCCGCTGGTGTATTTCCATGAGAATACGTTTGGCCACCTGCTGGTCGTGCGCGGAGAGCTGTAATGCATCGAACCAGGTCTTGAGATCGCGCACCTGCCATTCGCAGAGTTCACCAATATGTTTACCACCCACTTTTACATACAAAGCTTCTTTGCGCAGGCGGTAGCCGCCACAGGCGGTACAGGTGGTTCTGCCCCGGTAGCGGCTTAATAATACCCGGTATTGTACCTTATAGAGATTCTGTTCAACTTCCTTGAAGAAATCATGGATGCCATAGACCTGTCCCGCACCTTCCCATAACTGTGTGTATTGCTCTTTGGTAAGTTCAGCAATAGGTTTGTGTATGGGGAAACCGATCTTACCGGCTCCTTTTACAAACTGCTCCCGCCACCAGCCCAGCTTCTCTCCTTTCCAGGGTGCTACCGCACCATCATAGACGCTGATGCGGCGATCGGGGATTACCAGGTCGGCATCAATACCCAACACCTGGCTGAAGCCCTCACAAACCGGACAGGCACCAAAAGGATTATTGAATGAAAAGAGATTGGGCACCGGTTCTTCGAACTGAATACCATCCAGCTCAAAACGGTTACTGAAATGTTGCAAAGCTCCTCCATCTATTTCCAGGAACATTTCGCCCTCACCTTCGTAAAAAGCCGTACCCACCGAATCAGACAAACGATGCAGGTCTTCTTCTTCAAAAGCCTTGGTCACCACACGGTCTATCAGTACATAATGTTCCCCTTCTTTGGGCGACAGGGTTTTCTTCAGGTCTTTTTCATTCAGTTCCAGCAAATCTTCAATCCTTTGCATGGTACCTGTTCCATTCACACGGCTCCAGATACGGGAGAAGCCTTTCTGCATGAGGATATTCAATTCCTCCCTTGCATCCCGGCGTGCATGTTGTTTGAAGGGTACCAGTACAATTACTTTTGCACCGGCTTTGAGCTGCTGAATCCGGCGTACCACATCGGTAACATCGTCTTTTTTCACTTCCTGCCCACTCACCGGAGAAATGGTTTTACCGGTACGGGCAAAGAGTAAGCGCAGGTAATCGTAGATCTCCGTCATGCTGCCAACTGTACTGCGGGGTGTACGGGTAATGACTTTTTGCTCAATGGCTATGGCCGGACAAAGTCCTTTGATATAATCCACATCAGGTTTCACCATACGGGCCATGAACTGACGGGCATAGGCACTAAGGCTTTCGGCATAACGGCGTTGCCCTTCTGCAAAAAGGGTGTCGATGGTGAGTGATGATTTGCCACTACCCGATACACCGGTGACCACGATTAATTTATTCCGGGGAAATGCTACGGTTACATTTTTGAGGTTGTGCACCCTTGCGCCCTTCACGACGATCTGGTCTGTATCACTTGCTGCCACTGCTTTCCGGGCTTTTTTAACTGCTGTTGCCATAGGTCTGGCAATTTAACACAATAAAAGCCCCGGGGTTCAGCCGATGCAAAAAAATACCCGAATGGGCAATGTGCATAACCCGCCACCACAAAAACAATGTATCCACAACAGTGTCACGGGTAATAAAGATGGCTAATTTAACATATCTGTTCTGTTTCCGGCTTTATCCACCGGGGAACAGGTGTTTAAAATCCAATATCCAACCATACCCAAACGCCGACCCAAAAGATTAGCTATGAAGACAATGGACCATGCGTCTGACATTGACCTGATCCGTTCATTCCAGGATGGAGATGCCCATGCATTTGAAGCCCTTGTAGGCCGTTACAAGGAGCGTATTTTTTCGTCTATTTTATTCTTTGTGAAAGACAGTTACCTGGCAGAAGACCTGTTCCAGGATGTTTTCATTAAAATCATTGACACACTCAAGAACAAACGTTATACAGAGGAAGGCAAGTTCCTTCCCTGGGCCCTGCGTATTGCGCACAACCTCTGCGTGGATTACTTCCGTAAGGTGAAACGCACACCCGCCATTAAAACCAGCGATAACCAGGATATTTTTGAAGTCATCCAGATTGCCGAAGAAGGTCCGGATGCCAAACTCATGCGTGCCCAGAGCCATGAGCGGGTTCGCCGCATGCTGGATCTCTTACCCGAAGAGCAGCGGGAGATCATTGTGCTGCGCCATTATGCCAATATGAGCTTTAAAGAGATTGCCCAGATCACCAACTGCAGCATTAATACGGCGCTGGGCAGAATGCGTTATGGCCTGATCAATCTCCGCAAGATGATGGTGGAGAAGCAGATTGTACTGTAGTCATTCACTCAGTACACGCTTTAGTGTTCTCTGCCATACAAGTATTGCCCTATTCTCTTTTCCACCCAGGGAATCATACTTCCGGTAATGCCAAAGATGATCATATGTATTATTTGCGGCAAACTGGAATAATTGATATCAAAACAGAGAAGTTGCACGAGTTGTACAGATAGCAAAGCAGTTACCGTACCAGCCAGCATCCTGATCAACATTGTTTCACTCCGCCTGTCAATAAGCAGAAGCAGCAAATGATACAGCAGCAGGGTGAATAAGAGTCCCAATGCCGCAATACCAACATGAAGCCACAAGTACTGCAGGTATAAGCCAATATGCTTATTACCTGTTAATATAAGTTTGGGAAGAGCCAGGTGCAATGCCAACCAGGAAACTATCGGATTCAACAGGAGCAATAAAAGATAAGTGAGAGAAGATATGCGGGTCTTCTGAGTCAGGCTTTTGTTGTCTTGTGCAGAAAAATCAGCACTCCAATAGTGTGCTAATTTCTTTTTTATCCATGGAATTAATGCTCCGGTGGTAGCTAATACAGTAAGTAGCGTTATGACCTGTAAATTGGAGTAGCGTATCCCGAAAGTAAAAGTAAAAACCAGTATAATGGGTAATAGGCATGCTATCGCCCCTGTTATTACCCTGACCAGCGTAAACCTGCCTGTTTCGCCGAGCAGCAACAGGATTAGCTGATACACAATCATCCCAAAAAACAGGCTGAATGCGTGAATAGCAATATAAGTTGCTAATGAATTCTGATAAACACCCGGATTACTATTGAGCCTGTCGTCCAGTAAAGGCAACAATTGATTATGCAATAGCCAGTTTGTTATTGCACTGAATAGCAACAACAGGAAGAAAGCAAGTATCTGGTGATATACTTTGCGCAGAATATTGTTTCGATACGACATTCTGTTGTTTGTAACTGTATAAGATTACGAACGCCTTTATTTTTTTCTACCATCAAACGCCGCTTTCACTTTATCGAGGTGGTCAACAAAACGCTGTACATCTGGTACATATCCATATTTCACATCGCTGAGCGGATTGCCTTCCAGGTCCAGGAACATATAGAGTGGCTGTGCGTTGAATCCAAACTTACTGATCTCATAATGCAGATTCTTCTCGCCTACCGTGGTCAGCTTTTGCCCTTTGTCGGTAATTACCTGCTCTGCTTCCGGTAATTCGGTTGATTCATCCACATACAGACTCACGAGTACAAAATTTTCCCGGATGCGTTTCAGTACCTGTGGGTCTTTCCATACCTGTTCTTCCATTTTGCGGCAGTTGGCACAGGAATGTCCGGTGAAATCCAGCATCACAGGTTTGCCCAATGCTTTGGCTGCGGCCATACCTTCTTCCAGATCAAAATAGGCAGTCAGTCCAAAAGGCACATGCAACTTATCGGTGTATTTCACCGGGGGCTTGGCGGCACTTTCGGCTGGTACGTCCATTACATGTGTGTTATTGCCGATTTTATATTTCAGGTCATCGAGGTTAAACTCCTGTGTGGTGGCCGGAGGAATGAATCCACTCAGTAATTTCAACGGAGCACCCCAGAGACCCGGTATCATATAGAGCGTAAACGAAAAAGCAAACAAAGCAAAGAATAAACGAGGCACACTGATATACGGCAAATCACTATCATGTGAGAACTTCAGTTTACCAATCAGGTACAATCCCATCATACCAAAGATGACAATCCAGCATACCAGGAATACATCCCGGTTGAGGATACCCCAGTGGTAGGCCAGGTCTACATTCGACAAAAACTTCATAGCCAGTGCCAGCTCTATAAAACCAAATACCACTTTTACGGAATTGAGCCATCCACCACTCCTGGGTAATGACTGCAGCATGGATGGGAAGAAAGCAAATAAAGAGAAGGGAATGGCCAGACCCGCACCAAATCCCAGCATACCAATGATGGGCGCGAGGCTTACCCCTTCGGTACTGGTTTGTCCGAGTAAAGTACCTACCAGGGGACCGGTACAGGAAAAAGATACAATCACCAGTGTTAAAGCCATGAAGAAGATACCCATTAAACCGCCTTTGCCTGCCTGCTGATCTGCCTTATTGGCCCAGCTGCCGGGCAGCGTTAACTCAAATGCCCCGAAGAAGGAAACAGCAAAAACAATGAAGAAAGCAAAGAACAACAGGTTGGATACCGGGTGTGTGGAAATGGTATACAAAGCGGTATCCCCGAAGATCAGGGTTATGAGTATGGTTGGAATGGTATAAATGAGTATAATGGAGAGTGAATACCAGACAGCATTGCGGATGCCTTCGGCGCGTGATTTGCTTCGCTTCAGGAAAAAGCTCACGGTTACGGGTATCAGGGGGAATACACAGGGGGTTATTACCGCCAGTAACCCGGTGCCCAGGCAGATGATGAAAATACCCCAGAGTGAATTGTCTTTCCCGGTATCAGCTGCTGCTGTGGCATTAGCAGCGGGCAGTTCCACAGAAAAGTTTTCTGCTCCTGCAGGGTATTCCTCCCCGGTTTTAGCGAGCCAGTTAAAACTGCCGCGGATGCGGAAACGCTCACCCGATACTCTGAGGGGTACGGTTATTTCCACACTGTCCTGGTAAACACGATACTGGTTTTGATCGGCAGCTTCGGTAACCAGTATGGCTTTACCGGTTTCTGTTATGGTATCGGTTCGGCTCAACAAAGCTGCACTATCCAGTGCCAGACTGCTGAGCATGATATCACCGGCTCCCGCTTTGTGTACAGAAAACAGTTTTGCCTGGGGCTGCATCAGCACTTTAATATGCAATAAGGCAGATGTATCATTTACACGTTCTGCCCTGAAAGCAAACTGCACAGGTTGCTTTTCCTGTGCAGCAAGTAGGTTACCAATAAAGACACCCAGCAATAAAAAAATTATTCGAAGTCTTCTCATTATTATTGGAGCTTAATATCAAACGATTTTTTGGCAGGAGGCAAACATTCCTGGTCATCACAAACCATATAAGAAACCGTACCACGGATACTGGTTTTGGCTGCTGTTTTCAGTTTTACGGTTTGGGTATAGCGCACTTTGCCAGAGATCAGGACCACATCCGTTTTAAAGATATCGTCATAGCTTTTCTGGGTTTTGCCGGTTTCTTTTACGGCACCTACCAGACTCAACAGGGGATTGGGCTGGAAACTTACCAGTGTGGGCTTGGGTCCGCCTTTACCTGTGGTTTGTGAATAGAGATGCCATTTACCTTCCACATCGGCTGTGATCTGCACTTCATAAGTATCCGCCGTTTTTTTGATTGCTTCAAAAGTCCATTTCACGGGATCCTTGATCTGTGCCTGCGCCAGTTGTGCCAGCGCTACCATCATGATTATAAATACAAATTTTTTCATGTTCTATACTTATTATACATCAGACGATATCCTTGCGGATTCCTTACAGTATTAATTCAGTCCCAGTATGTCAAATACTTTTTTACCATCCAGGTTTTTCAATGCAGGAGCACTGGCCCTTTCGGGGTGTGGCATCATACCAAATACATTTCTGCCGGCATTGGTAATACCAGCAATATTGCGCAGGGAACCGTTGGGGTTGCTGGCTGCATCAATATTGCCTGCCGCATCGGTATAACGGAAGAGTACCTGGTTATTGGCCTCCAGTGCATCCAGGGTTGCGTCATCGGCATAATACCGTCCTTCGCCATGGGCAATGGGTATTTTCAGGGCTTCCCCGGTACCATTTTTAATGTATACATTCTTACAGATGAATTGCTGATTGGCATTCTGCAATAATACCCCGGGCAATAATCCACTTTCACAAAGAATCTGGAATCCATTGCATACACCCAATACTTTACCGCCCTGCTCTGCAAAACGAATAACACTTTGCATCATGGGGCTGAATCGGGCAATGGCTCCGCAACGCAGGTAATCTCCATAAGAGAACCCCCCAGGCAGTACAATACAGTCATCAGTGGTAAACATACTCAGGTCCTGGTCTTTATGCCAGAGCATCAACACTTCTTTACCCAGGTCCTGCTGCAAAGCATCCTGCATATCCCTGTCGCAATTAGATCCCGGGAATACCACTACGCCAAATTTCATGAAAGCCTTTTTATAGGTTAAGATTAATGGTTGGATTGCTGGCAAATACCTGCGGTTTGTATATCATTTTGGGAAGGATACAAAACCTGGCTGGCACCGGCGATTCAGCGGTAAACCATCCTTTTTTTAGTGCCGTAAAGGTACAGGATGCGTCGTTAAGACGGTTCTAATTTTTCAAAAAATGCAGATTATTCACAATCAGCAGGATAACCAGCATCCAAAACAAAAGATTGGGTATCACCATACGACGGGGATTGGTGAAAGCATTGGCTGAAAATACACTTAAGGGTACCAGACTAATGAGTCCCGAGCCAATACCTCCCTGCTGGAATAAAAAAGGAACCGGCAATAAGGTAAGCAGCATGACCATCATCACCCCCCAGTTCTTGCGGATCTGGATTACCATCCTGCCCACATGTATCTGCCAGAAATACAGACCCAGCAGCAATAAAAGGCCCAGTAACCCCACGCTGATCCACAATACCGTATCTGCTTGCTGCACCGGTAAGCCCAGGAAGAGATCGGGCATCAGGCTCTGGTATTCGGGCAAACGATTATTGAGGTAGAGATACGCAAAAACAAAATAATAGGGTAACAATGCTCCCATCAACAATACCAGCCATTCGGCCAGTCGAAATGGCCTCACCACCGCCAGCGCAAACAATACCACTCCAATCAGGATGGCTGTTGGGTGGTAACAGATAATTGTAAGCCCCGATATCAAACCCGTATTAAACAATAAGGTCTTGGGATTGGGATGATTATACAGCCTGCTCAGCTTCAGGAAAATCCAGATAATGAGTGAATTGGATACCAGGGCTGCCGAAATATCACACCAGGCTGTTAATACCCCTGTAAACATCACATAAGTCATGGCCGGGATATAGGTATTGACCGGATACATCCGCAACTCATTTAATGCTACGTTCAACCGGATGGCCTGCACCAACACGAGGGCATGATAGAGTAAGAATAATAAGGCCGGTGAAATGCCTGCAACATAGTGCTTCAACACCAGCGAAATCAATCCATCACCACTGGCCGAACCCGTATCCACTACCGGTGCCGTAACAATAAAATGTGCATGTACTGCTATGCTGAGCAGCAGTAACAGAAAAACATTAATGATCGATTTGTCTCTGAATAAAAAAACCACGCTGATGCTGAATTAGTAGTCGATTTTGGCAAAACAGGTAAATCCTCTGTACTGACAGGGTATAATCATTTGACGGGCCCCTACCTGTTTGGCATGCCGGGGCATAAAATTATATCCGCGGTCCAGGTTTTTAAAAGTAGGGTTCCGGTTGATTTGGCCGTTGGGAGCAATACTCTGGTCGGTAAGAATATTATCTCTTTTTTCCTGCACATTGAACAGGAAATTGAGTTTATCGCCTGAATTATAAATACCGTATCCGATGAAATTATCCGTTTCATCATCGTATTGCGACTTGCGAACCACATTACTCCATTCCATTTTCCCTTCCGGGCTGAAGGAGATAACGGTTACATTATCGGCAAAATAACGGGTCATGGAATTGGTGAAAGACCGGGAACGCCACCAGGGATAATAACCCATGGGACTGTTCCAGTAATAATAATCCATGGATGACCAATAAGGTGATCCATAGAGGTAATCCCAGCGGTTGAGGGTATTACCACGGGTGGAAGTATAGGCCGATTCCGATATAACAATAAATCCGCCGTCTTTCCGGAGGATGATATTCTTCAGGAAGAAATCATTAAACGCGGTTTTCACATTACCCTCGCCCCTGGCATCGGCCCGGAATTCATCGGAGAACTGGGTAGCAGAAGTTACCAGTTCCTTACCACTGGTTTTATCCCATAAGAAATAATAAATGCCATCAATATTACCCCGGCGCTGTTTGCTGTAATAGGATGTGATGACATAATGTTTATTCAGGTTATCTACTTTGATGCGGATATCATCCAGGTACAGGCCCTTGATGGGAATATCACTGATGGAAGATAATCGGTCGTCCTCTGCCTTTTTTATGATGAGGCTGATGCGGTTGATATTGTCGTTCTGCGATGTACCCGATGCCCTGATACAGGCCATATCGCCTTCATTATCCAGTGAGAATTCAGCCAGAAAATCATTCCGCTGCGGCATTTCCACCCCCAGGCGGCTTTTTTTGATGAGGTTGAGTGATTTATCAAACAGCAGGGTCGTCAGCACATGCATTTTGTCGTTCCGGCTGTTGATCTTGAAAATCATGAGTTTTTGCTTGTCATCGCTGTTAATAAAGGAATACACTTTGGTATTGGCACTGAAATTCATGCCTGCTGTGGTATCCAGCTGAATTGGATCCCCCATTTTTTTACCATCCGGACCAATTTTCACCGCCATACAATAGAATACATTCCGGCGCTGGTACTGGTAGATCATGTATACAAAATCGGGGTAGGTCAGGAATTCGGTACCCAGTACTTTATCCGGCAGAAAATCCAGCCGCTGCTTATCGGTCATTTTCATATCGTTGTCAAAAACCGATACAAAATGCAGGTCGCGGTAGGTCTTATATACCAGTAAGCGGCCATTCATTTTACCCAGGATTTCAAAGCTGAGTGCCCGTGCATCGTCCCGGTCGGGTTCCGAATAGGTAATTTGCTGTGCCGAAACGGAAATTGCGGCCAGGAACAGTCCGATCAACAGGGATACAACAGGCTTTTTCATATCCAAAGGTATTTGTATTTCAAATGTAAGGCTTCTGGTTAAAGCCACCGTCTTCCGGGCTGTTAAACCCTGGCTTTCCCCCACCATTTGTATAGAAATAATAGGTTCCGGCTTAATTCTTCTGCTACAACCATCAGAGAGCCTGCGGGATCGGTTATTTTTACTATACATTTGTTAAAGATTCAAGCACTAAAGCAACAATCCACTTCTTGTGAGCAAGAACTTAAACAGGGTCAGCACGGCAGGCCTGATCATTGCACTCGGAATTATTTACGGTGATATTGGTACTTCACCACTCTACGTACTGAATGAGATCATTCAGGGAAAAGTCATCAGTGAGCACCTGATCCTGGGTTCGCTTTCCTGTATCATCTGGACCCTTACCCTGCAAACCACGGTTAAATATGTAATCCTTACCCTCAGTGCCGACAATAAGGGTGAAGGGGGGATTTTCAGTCTGTATGCCCTGGTGAGGCGCCGGAAAAAATGGCTGGTTATTCCCGCCATGATCGGAGGTGCAGCCCTGTTGGCCGACGGGATCATCACCCCACCCATTTCCATCACATCCGCTATTGAAGGGTTAAAACAGATCAATACATTCCGGCATATTGAGCAAAGTACCATTGTGGGTATTGTAATTGCCATCATCAGCCTGATTTTCTTCTTACAGCAATTTGGTACTGCTTCTATTGGTAAACTGTTTGGCCCCATTATGCTGGTCTGGTTTGCCATGCTGGCCATACTGGGTGCGGTTCACCTGCTGGATGATATTGCCATTTTTAAAGCTTTTAACCCCTATTATGCCATCGACCTCCTGGTGAATTATCCCAAAGGGTTCTGGCTACTGGGAGCCGTATTTCTCTGTACTACCGGGGCGGAAGCCTTATACAGCGATCTGGGCCACTGTGGTAAGGGAAATATCCGCATTTCCTGGGTTTTCGTGAAGACCTGCCTCATCATCAACTACCTGGGTCAGGGTGCCTGGTTACTTGCCAATTATGAAGGTGGTCCGATTCCCGCACAATTGCTGACAGAAGGTTTCAACCCCTTTATCGGCATCATGCCCCAATGGTTTAAATTAAGCGGTATCGTCATTGCCACTACTGCCGCTATTATTGCGAGCCAGGCTTTGATCTCCGGTTCCTTCACCCTCATCAGTGAAGCGATGCGCCTGAACCTCTGGCCTAAAATGAAAATCAATTACCCCACTGAGGAAAAAGGACAGTTATACATACCCGGCATCAGCCTGCTCTTGTACCTGGGTTGTGTGGGTATTGTATTATACTTCCAGAAATCTGCCAATATGGGTGCGGCATACGGACTGGCCATTACCATGTGTATGATCAGCACATCCATTCTGTTTGCCAATTTCCTGGTCAGCCGCCGAGTTATGCCTGCATGGATATACCTGTACCTCATGGTTTACCTGGCTATTGAATGTTCTTTCCTGGTTGCCAACCTCGAAAAATTCATGCATGGTGGTTATGTAACACTGATAGTAGGCGGCGCTCTCTTCGCCGTGATGTATGTATGGTTCCGCAGTCGTAAGATCAAGAACCGCTACGTAGAGTTTGTGCGACTGGAACATTATATACCTATGATCCAGGAACTGAGTAACGATCGTACCATTCCCAAATACGCTACCCACCTGGTATATATGACCAGTGCCAATAATCCCAAAGAAATTGAGCACAAAATCATTTATTCCATCCTCAATAAAAAGCCCAAGCGAGCCGATATCTACTGGTTTGTACACGTGGATGTATTGGATGATCCCTATACCTGCGAGTTTTCCGTAGAACATATTATACCCAATGATATCATAAGGGTTGAATTCCGGCTTGGTTTCCGCATGGAACAACGCATTAACCTCATGTTCCGCAGAGTAGTGGAAGAACTGGTTAGCAATAAGGAAGTGAATATCACCAGCAGGTATGAAAGCCTGGAGAAAAACAATGTGGTGGGTGACTTCCAGTTTATCGTACTGGAAAAATACCTCAGTCAGGATAACGAACTTCCTTTCCTCGAACGCGTGATCATGAAACTGTATTTCTGGCTCAAGGAAATCAGTCTGGGTGAAGAAAGAGGTTTTGGCCTTGACCCCAGTAATGTAACCATTGAGAAATTCCCCCTGATTGTGGCACCGGTATCCAAACTGAACCTGAAAAGGGTGTATTACGAAGGAAACGAAGAGGAATGATCAACCACATCACAGCAGCCGAACTCAGACTTCTGCTGGAACAGAATCCTCCTTTCTTACTGGATGTAAGAGAGCCGCATGAGCATGAAGCTTTTCATATTGGCGGACTGCTCATACCCCTGGCGGAAGTCTTGCATCGTGCCGCAGAAATTCCCCGCGATCAACCCGTTATTGTGTATTGCCGCAAAGGCATTCGCAGTCAAATCGCCATTCAGAAGCTGGAAGAAAAATACGGCTTCAACAACCTGATTAACCTGCGGGGTGGTGTGGAAGGGTTGGGGGGATAGTGTATAGTTTATAGTTTTTGGTTTATGGTTTTTGGTTGGGGGTGAGGGGATTGGACCAAGGAACTGTACTCATTTCTGAAGATTCCTGCCTTTGTTAATTCACCCTGCAGTTACTATCTTGTCAGTAAAACAATCCGCCGATTGACTATCCTGCTCTTATATATTGCCCTGGGCATTCTGGTATTATCCATCCTGGCTTATTTCATTCAGGAGAAACTGATTTTTAAGCCGGAGAAATTGAGGGCTGATTTTCAGTTCCGGTATGATATTCCCTTCGAAGAATTATTTTTTGAACCTGAGCCGGGTGTGCGGATTAATGGCCTGCATTTTTACCGCACCGAGCCCAAGGGATTGATCTTGTATTTTCATGGTAACAGCCGCAGCATCAAGGGATGGGCCAAGTGCGCGATGGACTTCTACCGGTATGATTATGATGTGGTACTGGTAGATTATCGCGGCTTTGGCAAGAGCACCGGTAAAAGAACCGAAAAGGATATGCTGAATGACATGCAGCATGTTTATGAAAAACTGAAAGAGCGTTTTGCAGAACACCATATACTGGTCTATGGCCGCAGTATTGGCAGTGGCTTCGCAGCCAAAATTGCGGCAGATAATACGCCCCGTTACCTGATCCTGGATGCGCCCTATTATAGTTTCCGCAAAGTAGTAGAACGCTTTTTACCCATATTGCCGGTGAAATACGTATTGCGCTACCATTTGCGTACCGATAAATGGATACAGAAAGTCAACTGTCACACTTATATCCTGCACGGTACCCGCGACAGGTTAATACCTATCCATCACAGTGAACGGCTGCAACATCTGAGTCCGCATAAAATAACACTCATACGTATTCATGGGGGCGGCCATAACAATCTGCCCAGTTTCCCTGAGTATCATAATTTTGTACGCGATATTCTGAAGTATTGATTCCGTTCAACCATGCGCAAGAAAAAAATATTCCGCATTATTTCCATTGTATTGCTGGTCTATGCGCTGGCAGGCCTGGCTTTTTTTTATGGCCAGGAACGTATTATTTTCAATCCACTACCTGTTCCGGCAGACAGCAGCTATCATTTTAATGAACCTTACCGGGAAGCATGGGTTGACCTGGATAAAAATACCCGCATCAATCTGGTACAATTCACGGTGCCGGATTCTTTGCGAAAAGGGATAGTCCTCTATTTTCATGGCAATAAAGGAAATGTAAGAAGGTACCGGAGGTTTGCTGCCAATTTCACCAAACATGGATATGAAGTGTGGATGCCGGATTATCCGGGTTTTGGTAAGTCTACCGGTACTATCACCGAGCCGGCTTTATACGAAATGGCTTTACAGGTGTACAAACTGGCACGTCAGCAATACCAACCATCACAGATCATTATTTATGGGAAATCACTGGGAACGGGTATGGCCACCCAGCTGGCAGCCGTTCGGGATTGCAGGCAACTGATCCTGGAAACACCTTATTACAGCATGCGCTCTTTAATAGGCATGTATTTGTGGATGTACCCGCTCGACAACCTGCTGCATTACCAATTCAGGTCTGATTTGTATATACCCAAAGTAACAGCGCCGATTACCATTTTTCATGGCACATCCGACTGGATCATCCCTTACCGCAATGCCAGCCGGTTAAAATCCTTATTGAAACAGACAGATCGTTTTATTACCATTCCCGGGGGAGAGCATCGCAACCTGAATGGTTTTCCGAAGATGCAACAGGAGCTGGACCATTTACTAATACGTTAGACAGCAGTATCCAGTACTGGTACCACATGCTGTTGTTTATTGAGCCT
>JAACZQ010000035.1 GCA_009996675.1 Chitinophagaceae bacterium | reverse complement strand
CTGATTTTTTCCGGTACAGATGCCATAATGGTTTCACGCAATGCATCAATGAGTTTCTTTTTTACAAAATCGCGGTGTACCACTACGCTGATTTCTCGCATGGGTGTGGGCTTTTTAAAATGCCGGATAAGGTTTTGTTGTGCGCGTGAAAGATCCATAGTGGCCAATTCCGGCAGAATGGTAATACCGTCATTCAGTTCCACCATGCGCTTCAAAGTTTCTATACTACCTGCTTCGTAATCGAAATGTGTATGCACTTTACTGGCTTTGCGCAGCTCGCAGAGATTTACGATCTGACTACGAAAACAATGTCCTTCTTCCAATAACCACAATTTACCCGGATCAATATCCTGTGGGAGTACATAGTTTTTTTTGAATGCGGCATTTTGTCGCGACACATACACCATCAATTCCTCATAAAAAAGCACATATTCCCTGATACCATTTTCCTGTAAGGGGGTAACCAGTATCCCCATGTCGATCTTGCCCTCCTTTAACCTGGAGATAATGGTATCGGTGGTTAATTCATTCACCACTAATCTTACGAGGGGATAACGCTTGTTGAATCTTTGTACAAACAAGGGCAGTAAATAAGGTGCCAGTGTAGGGATAATCCCTATTTTCAGTTCACCCGAAACGATTCCCTTCTGTTCGGTAACCATTTCATCCATCCGTTGCTTTTCCGACAATATCTTACGGGCCTGTTCAATCAGTTGTTTACCCATTTCAGTAGGGATGACGGGTTGTTTACTCCGGTCGAATATCTTCACACCCAGCTGGTCTTCCAGTTTCTGAATCTGCATACTCAATGTGGGTTGCGATACAAAGCAGGCTTTGGCAGCCAGGGCAAAATGGCGCCAGGTGTCAACGGCTACAATGTATTCAAGCTGGGTAAACGTCATAGGGCAATAGTTAATATCTATGCAGCTCTCAAAATTAATCAATTTAAGAGATAAGCTATCCTGTAAAAAAGAAGGGCCGCATAACAGCGGCCCTTCTTTTTATTTTTTACCCCGGGATTACTGTTCCCGCAGGCGTACATTTTTGGGGGTGACCGTCAGGGTATAAACCCCTCCAACCTTAACCGGCATATTTTCTTTTTCATGACTCACCGGGAAACCAAAGCAAACCGGATAAGCTGTCTGTGGGATATGCATGCGAATAATTTCTTCAACGGTATTTCCGAAGGGAATGGTTGTATCTTTCATATCACTGAATCCTCCGATGATGAGTCCTGCCAATGCATCCAAGACACCGGCTCTTTTCAGCTGAATCATCATACGATCAATATTATAGAGGTATTCACCCACATCCTCCAGGAATAAAATCCTGTTTTTGGTGGGATAGGCGGATGGGCTACCAATTAAATGAGCAACCAGACTCAGATTACCGCCCACCAGTTCAGCTGTTGCTGTACCTCGCCGATTAAACGGATGCGGCATGGCTGCAATTACCGGTTTTTGTCCGGCCAACACTTTCCGCAATGATTGCACATAGATATCTGCTGCACCGCCATCATTAAAAGCCGCTGCCATTGGGGCATGCAGGGAAGCCATTTTACATTGTTTGTACAATTGTGCATGCAGTACGGTAATATCACTGAAGCCAATCACCCATTTAGGCGATTTTTTGAATGCCTTGAAATTCAGTTCGTCAACAATACGGCTCATGCCATAGCCACCGCGACCGCAGAGTATGGCTTTCACCGCAGGGTCATCCAGCATATCCTGCAGATCGGCCAACCGTTCTGCATCGGTTCCCGCAAAATAGTGAAACTGATTCCCCAGGGTTTTACCTATACGGACTTTAAAGCCCCAGGATTTCAGGGTCTGTATACAAACAGCAGCTTTTTCAGCAGGCATATAGCCCGATGGGCAAACAATACCAATGGTGTCTCCCTTACGCAGGTAAGGCGGTTGCAGCATCATCACTTTGTGTTTTTGGTTTTAACTTTTCCTGCTGGTGTAGCGCTTTCTTTTTTACGGCCGGCATCACGTAAGGCCTTATCAATAAGCATTTCAATCTGACCATTCACACTACGAAATTCATCCGCTGCCCACTTTTCCAGCAGGGCATAAGTCTGTTCGTCCATCCTTAGTACAAATGATTTCTTACTCACAACAGGAAATGTTTAACGCAAAGATACTATTGATACAGTGTTCCGGTGTTTAGTACAGGTGTAGCGGCTTTTTCACCACAAAGCACAACCATCAGGTTACTCACCATGGTGGCTTTTTTGTCTTCATCCAATTCCACAATCTGTTTTTTAGACAGCATTTCCAGCGCCATTTCTACCATACCTACGGCTCCTTCCACAATTTTACTACGGGCAGCTACAATAGCAGTTGCCTGCTGGCGTTGCAACATGGCGCCCGCTATTTCGGCTGCATAAGCCAGGTGACTGATCCTCGCTTCCGTGATAACAATACCTGCTTTACTCAGCCGTTCATTCAGTTCGGCCTCCAGTAACTCAAATACTTTATCGCCACCATCACGTAAGGTTATAGAAGCGTGTTCGTCTTCTATACTATCGTACGGATAACTGGATGCCAGGTGACGGATGGCTGCTTCACTCTGATTGGTCATATAGTCGTTGAAATTCACCACTTCAAATACCGCCTTATAGGTATCCTGTACCTGCCAGAGAATAACGGCGGCTATTTCAATGGGATTACCCATCTTATCATTCACTTTCAGTTTGGTGCTTTCCAGGCTTTTGGAACGCAAGGATACTTTCAGGCGGGCACAGAGTGGGTTTACAAAAATGAGTCCGTTCTCTTTAACCGTTCCTACGTATTTACCAAAGAAGGTAAGTGTTACGGCATAATTGGGTTGTATTATGATTAAACCACGGAATACCATTGCCGATGCCAGGAACAACAGTATCATCATGATAACCACGCCAGCCGAGGGATCGGTATGGTTCCCTACTTCGGTGATCATCAGGTAAAGTCCCGCAGCAAAAAGTAAGAGTCCTGCCAGCACTGCGGTGAACCCTGGCATACCTCTGTATAATTTTTCCATAATCAGTTTGATATTAAAATGATATCAAACCTATAAAATCTTTTCCAAATCTCCAAATTCAGCTACCAAAGGGCACTTCTGGGCGATTCTGTACCTTTGCAGCCGGATTAAAGTATTAGGAATTTTATGAATCAACCGAAACGGTATTTAATAACAGCAGCCCTGCCCTATGCTAATGGGCAGAAACACATTGGTCACCTGGCGGGTGCATACCTGCCTGCGGATATATATGTACGCTACCTGAAAGCGCAGAAAAGAGATGTGGTTTTTGTTTGTGGCAGTGACGAACATGGAACAGCCATTCCCATTCAGGCCACTAAAGAAGGGACCACCCCCCGGGCCATCATCGACAAATACCACCCTTTGATGGAACAGAATTTCAAGGACCTGGGTATTGCTTTCGACATCTACCACCGTACCAGCGATCCCCTGCACCATGAAACGGCCCAGGCATTTTTCACCCAACTGAATAACCAGGGCGACCTTGAAATCAAAGAATCGGAACAATATTTTGATGAGGAAGCCAATAGTTTTCTGGCCGACCGCTACATCAAAGGAACCTGTCCTAACTGCGGCTTCGACAGCGCTTATGGCGACCAGTGCGAACGTTGTGGTAAGAGCCTGAGTCCGGATGAACTCATCAATCCCGTGAGCACACTCAGTGGCAAAACACCCGTTAAGAAAAATACCCGTCACTGGTACCTGCCCCTCAACCGGCATGAGGATTTCCTGCGTAACTGGATACTGAAAGATCATGCACAGGATTGGCGGTCTACCGTATTGGGACAATGCAAAAGCTGGATTGATGGGGGTCTGCAACCCCGTGCGGTTACCCGTGATCTGGACTGGGGTGTGAAAGTACCCCTACCCGATGCTGCCGGTAAAGTCTTATATGTTTGGTTTGATGCCCCCATTGGTTATATCAGCGCAACCAAACAGTGGTCCTTGAATACAGGCAAAGACTGGAAACCCTATTGGGAAGACAAAGACACCAAACTGGTGCATTTTATTGGCAAGGATAATATTGTTTTCCATTGCATCATTTTCCCTGTCATGCTGAAACTTCACGGCAATATTCTCCCCGAAAATGTACCGGCCAATGAGTTCATGAACCTGGAAGGCGATAAAATGAGTACCAGCCGCAACTGGAAGCTGGATATGCAGGATTATATCACCGATTTTATCCAAAAAGAAAACGGTGGCAGCCAGATGGCCGATGTATTGCGCTATTACCTCACACAAATTGCCCCCGAAACCAAGGATAGTGAATTTACCTGGAAAGGCTTCCAGGACGCCAACAACAGCGAACTGGTGAGCATTTTCGGTAATTTTGTGAACCGCACTTTTGTGCTGATGCACAAGCTTTGTCAGGGTAAAGTACCCGCTTACCATACAGCTGTTGCCGATGAACTGGATACAGAAGTGATCGCCCAGATCAAACAAACAGCCGAAAAAGTAAGTCAGTTACTGGAGGAGTACCGTTTCCGGGAAGCATTGTTTGAAGTCATTAACCTGGCGCGAACCGGCAACCAGTACATGCAGAAAAAAGAACCCTGGATTCTGGTTAAATCATTGACTGAAAAACCGGAATTGCAAAAGCAGATCGATAACTGCCTGCATATATGCCTGCAATTGACTGCCAACCTCGCCATCCTCATCCATCCGTTTCTGCCTTTCACTGCTGCCAAAATGTGTCATATGATGAAAGTAGTAGATAAAATGCTGGACTGGGAGAATGCCGGAAGCATGAAACTGCTGAGCACTGGTTATACATTGCGCGCACCGGAACTTTTATTCAGAAAAATTGAAGACAGCGAAATCATGGAACAAATAGAAAAACTAAATGCCGCCAGCCTTAAAAAAGAAGAAGGCAGTCAGTCTGCAGCAGCCGCTGAACAACCGGCCATCACCGTAAAACCTGAAATCGTTTTCGACGATTTTGCAAAAATAGATTTGAAAGTGGGAAAGATTGTGGCAGCCGAAAAAGTGGAGAAAGCAGACAAGCTGCTGAAACTCTCCGTGGATCTTGGATTTGAAACACGCACTATTGTTTCCGGTATTGCTATGCATTTTAAACCAGAAGACATTGTGGGCAAACAGGTTACTGTTGTTACCAATCTCGCTCCAAGAAAAATGAGAGGCATTGAAAGCAACGGTATGATCTTAATGGCCGAAGACAATGGAAAATTACATTTCATTAATCCGGAAACCGACATCAATCCGGGTAGCGGCGTAAGCTAATAAATCTCACTCCATAAAAAAGGGCTGTCATGACAGCCCTTTTTTATGGAATAGAAACAGGGTTCAGCGGCCTGAATACAATTCTTTTATACAGGACATACATGATGAT
The DNA here is from genome assembly GCA_009996675.1 of Chitinophagaceae bacterium. Lineage (GTDB taxonomy): Bacteria > Bacteroidota > Bacteroidia > Chitinophagales > Chitinophagaceae > Sediminibacterium. The sequence goes on along the minus strand of JAACZQ010000035.1, from coordinate 10,895 downwards.
ATCCGACAGCATTTTCAGCAACAAAAACAGTATGGGGGATGAAACAGAAATAAAAGAGGGCAATAATATAATCAGGTGCATGGGAATGATCCGGGCATAAGGCAGGAAAAACATGGCGCCGATATTGGCCGCTTCAGACCGGTTACGGACTTTATCGCGAATGAATTCTATTGTGCTACAGACAACCAATATCCAGATACTGATGCGCAGAAAACCATAATCCAGCTGCCGCAGGTCTATTACGGAAGGGATCAGAAAAAAAATATACATCAGGTGAAAAAATCCGTAGTGCAAGAGGAAGAAAATACCGGCACAACCCTGCCGGTTTCCGGGCTGCTGATTGACTTCAAAACTTCCAGGTACCGTATTCGTTAGCGTAAAAATATTGAGTGCATTAAATAGTCCGATGAGTACACTTTGTATCCAGAATAAAGCTATAAGGGTATGAATCACAGCAGGATGACCGGTATAATACCAGATCACATACAGGTTGAGCAAAACCAGCATCCAGAGACCGGGGTCGTAAATATACTTGCGCCGCATGACTGGTCAAAATACAATACAACCTGCAGATATCAAAGAAAAAGCCACCCTAAGGTGGCTTTATAATTTTAGCTGTAACTGGCGCATTCCTTGAGCTCTCTTTCAGAGTAAGCAACACCGTATTGTTTCAGTACATCTTCAGGTACCCCATTCCATTTGTTGGGTACATTCCCCCGGTAATCGAGGTCTTTCACCCCAATTTCGGATGTATAAAAGCCGGTAAGAGTCAAATCCCGCATGAGGTTGAAGAAAGCGACTCCTTGTTTCATTTCAGGTTTTGCCTTCTCAGGATAAGCAATCTGGTCTATCACCTGGATGCGTTGTTCTGCACTGCAGTCCACAAAGGATTTTTCAAATTGCTTGAAACATTGCATATCCAGCCAGCGCAGTCCACCACGCATGGGTGTTTGATGGCCGGGCATGTCTTTCACAATAAATTCCAGGAAAGCAGGCACTTTGGCATCCGTAGCGCTGCCACTCACCGCGTCTTTGGGCACGATGATGTCTACCAATACCGTAATAGTGGCCATTTCATGTGCCGTAAAGAAGGTTTCCTGATCACCCAGTTTTTTCAGGTAATCTTTTTCTTCCTGCATCCTGTCTGCCAGATCACCGGCTATTGTGGCGTCTACCGGTTTTTTATCGCCTGTTTTACAGCCCTCCACAATCAGGCCGGTAGCTACCGAACCTACAACCAGGGCTTTGATGGATTTTCTTCTGTCCATATAAAATGTTTTTCGCCTTTGGCGTATGGTTATAAATTTTGTTTTTTCATTTCATCAATGATATACTCCGAAGCACGCATAGAAAGTGCCAGGATAGTCCAGGTGATATTCTTATCGGCCTGTGAAGTAAACTGACTGCCATCCACACAAAACAGGTTATTACAATCATGCGCCTGGCTCCATTTATTCAAGGCTGAGCTGCGCTTATCGTTACCCATTCTCACGGTTCCTGCTTCGTGAATAATATTTCCGGGATTGGCAAGGCCATAGTTATTGGAAGCATCATCATCTCCTCCCCAGGTAATCACGGCACCCATAGCGTGCATAATTTCCTTGAAAGTCTCTTTCATGTGCTTGGCCTGTTTGATTTCATAATCGGAGTGTTTGGTATGAAAGCGTAATACCGGTATACCATATTTATCCACCACCGTTGGGTCTATTTCGCAATAGTTGTCGATTCGCGGAATCGCTTCACCGCGACCGGCCATGCCTACACCCGCACCATAAAAGAAGCGAACATCTTCTTTGAGCGAAGCACCATAACCACCGGCTTCTTTTTTCTGTCCATTGACAGCATATTTTCCGTTCATCCCCTGCATACCAAATCCAAATCCATAGGCAGGCTGCGACATACCACCCCAGTATTCGATGTGGTATCCGCGTGGGAAATCCAGTTTTTTATTGTCCAGCCACCAGGGCGTATACACGTGCATACCGCCAACACCATCTTCGTTATAGCGTTTGCGGCCAAAAAGTTCCGGCAAAACACCACCCAATGCCGCACCAGTAGAATCATGCAGGTATTTACCCACCACATTGCTGTTGTTTGCCAGTCCATTCGGATGGCGTGTTGACTTGGAATTGAGTAACAAACGGGCGGTTTCACAGGCACTGGCAGCCAAGATTACCACGCGGCCGCTGACCTGGTATTCCATCATGTCTGTTTTATCTACATAAGAAATACCAGTAGCTTTGCCTTCGCTATTGGTAAGTACTTCACGGGCCATTGCCTGGGTAATTACGTCTACATTACCTGTACGCAATGCTGGTTGTACCAGGGCTGAGGAAGATGAGAAGTCCGCAGCTGCCTTACAACTGCGACCGCACTGGGCACAATAGAAACATTCCCCTCTTTCATTATTAATTTTCTTGGTAAGAATAGAGAGTCGGGACGGTATTACTGGCACACCAATACCAGTTGCCGCTTTTTTGATCATCAATTCATGCAGCCTGGGCTTGGGTGCGGGTAAAAAAATACCATCCGGGTCATTTTCCAGTCCCTCTACAGAACCAAAGACACCCAGGAGTTTATCAATCTTGTCGTAATACGGTTTTACATCATCATAACTGATCGGCCAGTCGTCACCCAGGCCATCAATACTCCGGCGTTTGAAATCGAGTGGACCAAAGCGTAAGGAAATACGTCCCCAGTGATTCGTGCGGCCGCCAATCATACGGGCACGCCACCAGTCCCACTTATCACTTCCTTCTGCCATGGTATAGGGTTCACCATCGATCTGCCAGCCCCAGAAACACCCGTCAAAATCGCCAAACGGACGGAATTTCGTACTGGCTCCCCGGCGGGGTGATTCCCAGGGATTTTTAAGTTGCGAGGAATGTTTGGCGGGATCGTAGTCGGCTCCGGCTTCTATGAGGCATACTTTGAGTCCGGCATTGGCCAGCACATAGGCCGCCATACCTCCTCCGGCACCAGAACCCACTATCACTGCATCGTATTTCTTGGGTTGTTTTTTAATCTGAAGGTCTCCCATAAAGGCAAGTTTTACTGTTTGTCGTTAGAACAATGAATGTATGATTTTTCACGGAGTTCCGATGCGAGATTGACCGAAATGTCAAAATTGTATCATGGATTCATAAAAAATCATGCCGACCGAAAACATATCACCAGCCAAATATATATGCGATAGACCCAACAAAAGACCTCGTTAATCCATCCGGGCGACTATCGCGAACAATCAAAGGCGTTGCAAAACTGAACAGAAGAGATTGTTGTTGATTGATCCGATAACCAATTTGCAGATTGGCGTTAAGGGTAAGCCCAGATGAGCCACCAATTTTTTCTCTTTTCCCATACACATTTTCAAAACTATCATTCCCAAGATGGTAAATGGCTAACAGATTAGGGTTGAAATTCCACTTTGCTCCGTTTTTTTTGATGGGATAACCAACTCGCCATAAAATATCCGCTTTACGGTAAAAGAGATTTGTTGTGGGAAAATCACCGGGTAATGGGGCTTGTTCTTTGACAAAGCTGTTTCTGTTTTTTTGAATAACCGGTATCTGTGTTGCCAGGTTCATGTCGAGGATTCCTATGGGAAAAGCTGCTCCGATTATTAAATCATAGGTACCTAAACTTGTCTGGTAAACCATTGGCAGAGACACATTATTAATCTTCAGGTTTGATCGATTAAACGGCAGTTTAACACCTCCGAGTAGATGCACAGCACGTCCGGTATGTGTTTTTAATGCTAGTCTTAATGTAGTATAATAATCCCCCGGGTGAAAGACTGTTCCATAAATCCCAGTTATATATGTTAGTGTGATTTTATGATCCCATTGCAAATGTTTAGAGATTTGCCTGGCATAACTTAACGAGAAGTTGCCGATATCTGTATTCTCTTCTCCCCGGAGATACGACAATTCAGTCTGAATATTGTTTCTGCTGGCAGCAGGTGGCCTGAGCGGTATGGTACAGAACCCGGCATCACTACACCCTTGTGCTTCCACAACATTGGGTGCTATTGATCCCATAATAATCCACAACAGAAAAAGAGATTTTTTATTGAAGTTTACCATAACTAAAGAGGTGGTTAAATTGTTGACAATGAATAAGCACATAGTTATATGCCGACAAATTGGTGTTTGCCGGTATATTATATGCCTGATGTCCGTTGTTTGATATCAGATTACCCAGGTTGAGGTGATTCCCGGGTAAAGCGTTTTGAGAGAGATATACTTTCAGATCCGGACCGGGTGTGATGGAAAAACTATCAATCTGTAACTGCTTACCAGAAGATAATTGCACCACCCGAACCACACCAGTTACCTGAATACCTGCTGTTGGATATAATATACCCCTGTTCAAGACCTGCGACATGGTTGCCGGAACAGGAATGCTTTGTTGTACACGCATGCGAAGCTCTTCGCTTTCTTTGGTGCAGGCAGTCAGTGCCAGTACACAGATCAGGAGCAGCACTTTCATGTTGGTTGGTTTTGAGTGGTAGACGCTAGAGTTGCACCCACCTTACAAGCCAACAGGAATTACAGGAAAACCTGATGAAACTTCGGTACTATCACAAAAAAACCGCCCCCATAAGGGAGCGGTGGTATTCTATTTACTAACAAGATAGGGACAATTGATTAACTGCAACCCATGCTATTGCCACAGTTCAGGCATTTGTAACAGGTACCGGAACGGATGGTAATATGTCCGCAGGTATTACAAGCCGGGGCATCACTTTGCATATTTTTGGCGGCTGCGTTTACAGCATCCATGCCACTGTGATCTGCTTTAACGGCGGTAACAGCACGCTGTACTTTCTGGGTAGCCGTGGCAGCCGGAGTACTGTTGGCAGAAGGAGCGGTTACACGAACACTGCTCAGTTCCGGTTTCCCGATAAGGGTTGCATCACCTGCACCATCATCTTCGCCGGTATTACCAATCGTGGGGCGATCCAGCACATGTACCAGATCGGTACGACCCAGGTATTCATAAGCCAGCGCACGGAATACAAAGTCAACCAGCGATGTGGTGGTTTTGATATTCGGATGGTCTACCATACCGGAAGGTTCGAATTTGGTGAAGACAAACTTCTCTACAAATTCTTCCAGGGGAACCCCATACTGGAGACCTACTGAAATTGCAATCGCAAAACAGTTCATGAAGCTGCGTAATGTAGAACCTTCCTTGGCTAGGTCAATAAAGATCTCACCCAGGGTACCATCGGCATATTCACCGGTACGCAGGAAGATTACCTGTCCGCCGATCTTGGCTTTTTGTGTAAAACCGCGACGCTTGGCCGGCAATGATTTCTTCTCTACGATGTTCGAGAGCTGACGTTTCAGTTGGGTATCGGTAGAAGCATTCATACGCTTCTGTACTTCTTCCAGCAGTTCGTCTACCGTTAACTGGCTCAGGTCTACAATATTGGATGCCTGTTCAGCAGCTGGTGCAGCTTCTGCTGCAGCCTCAGCAGTTTCTTCTTTGGCATCTTCATTTTTCTTTTTCTTATCAGATTTGTTACTCAGCGGTTGACTCAGTTTCGAACCATCGCGGTATAGTGCGTTGGCTTTCAGACCCAGCTGCCAGCTCAGCAGATAGCAATCAGCAATTTCTTCCACGCTGGCTTCATGCGGCAGGTTAATGGTTTTGGAAATGGCACCGCTGAGGAAAGGCTGGCAGGCAGCCATCATACGGATATGTCCGTATGCATGAATATATCGTTCACCTTTTTTACCACATTTATTCGCGCAGTCAAACACTTTCAGGTGCTCCTCTTTCAGGAAGGGTGCGCCTTCTACGGTCATGGTACCACAAATAAAATCATTGGCAGCATCAATCTCGTCTTCAGTGAATCCCAATGCTTCCAGCAGGTTGAAACTCCAGTCGCCATACTGTGCTTCGGTGAAGCCCAGTCGCTGCAGGCATTCGTCGCCCAGTGTAAAGCGATTGAACAGGAAGCCTATTTCAAAAGCAGATTTGGCTGCTGCATTCAATTTGGCTATTTCATCGGCATTAAACCCTTTCGCTGCCAGTGTTGCGTTATTAATAAAGGGTGCTTTTTCGAAGGAGGCGGCACCAACAGCATATTGTTCAATGGCATTGGTTTCTGCTTCACTGTATCCCAGGTTGCGCAGGGCCTGCGGAACCGACTGGTTGATGATCTTGAAATAACCGCCACCAGACAGTTTTTTGAATTTCACCAGAGCAAAATCGGGTTCAACACCAGTGGTATCGCAATCCATAACCAGACCAATGGTACCGGTAGGGGCAATAACAGTTGTTTGAGCATTGCGGTAGCCGTTTTTCTCACCCAGCTGAACTGCTTCATCCCAGGCACGGGTTGCAGCTTTCAGCAGGTAATCGGGGCAATGTTGTGCTTTGATACCCTGGGGTTTGATTTCGAGACCTACATAAGCTTCTTCTGCATCATAAGCAGCGGCACGGTGGTTACGCATTACACGCAACATATCTTCCTTGTTCTCTTCGTATTTGTCGAACGTACCCAGGAAACCGGCCATTTCTGCCGATGTTTTATAGGCAACACCAGTCATGATGGCTGAAATAGCACCGGCTATACCACGTGCTTCTTCGCTATCATAGGCAATACCGCTTACCATGAGCATGGAGCCCAGGTTGGCAAAACCAAGACCCAGGGTACGGTAATCGTAAGACAGCTGGGCCACTTCTTTGGACGGGAACTGGGCCATCAATACAGACACTTCCAGTACCGTAGTCCATAAGCGGGTGGTATATTCAAAACCCTCCACATCAAATACATTGGTATCGTCGTTGTGGAATTTGCGCAGGTTAATGGATGCCAGGTTACAGGCCGTATTGTCCAGGAACATATATTCTGAACAAGGGTTGGAAGCATTGATGCGACCGCCCTTCGGACAGGTATGCCATTCATTGATGGTGGTATCGTACTGGGTTCCGGGATCGGCACAACGCCAGGCTGCATACGCAATTTTCTCCCATACTTCACGGGCAGGTACTTTCTTCATTACACGACCATCGGTACGTGCTTTCAGTTCCCAGTCGCCATCGGCTTCCAGTACATGAAAGAAACTATTGGGGATACGAACAGAGTTGTTGGAGTTTTGTCCGGATACCGTAGCATACGCTTCTCCTTCATAACTATTATCATAGCCGGCTGCTACGAGTGCAGCTACTTTTTTCTCTTCTTCTACTTTCCAGTTGATGAAATCCATGATTTCGGGGTGATCCAGATCGAGACAGACCATTTTGGCTGCCCGGCGTGTTGTACCGCCACTTTTTATGGCACCGGCTGCACGATCACCGATTTTCAGGAAGCTCATCAAACCACTGGAGGTACCGCCACCACTCAGTTTTTCACCGCCGCCACGGATCTGGGAGAAATTGGTACCTACACCGGAACCATATTTAAAAATGCGGGCTTCACGGGTCCAGAGATCCATAATACCGCCTTCATTCACCAGGTCATCGTTCACACTCAGGATAAAACAGGCATGGGGCTGGGGACGCTCGTATGCATTGGAGGATTTCTTCAGCTGACCATCTTTGGGATCTACATAATAGTGTCCCTGTGGTTTACCGGCAATACCATAACTTTCATACAAACCCGTGTTGAACCACTGGGGAGAGTTGGGCACACAGGCCTGATTGAGAATGCTGTATACCAGCTCATCATAAAATACCTGGGCATCTTTCTCAGATGCAAAATAGCCGTAACGCTCACCCCATACGCGCCAGCAATTGGCCATACGGTGGGCAACCTGTTTAACGCTGGTTTCACGGCCCAGGGAACCATCTGCCTGGGGCACACCGGCTTTACGGAAATATTTTTGAGCGAGGATATCTGTGGCAATCTGACTCCACTGCTTGGGAACCTCCACATTGTTCATTTCGAACACTTTCTCTCCATTCGGGTTCTTGATTACACTATCACGGTAATCATATTCAAACTGATCGAAGGGGCTGATTCCTTCCTTGGTAAAGCGTCTGCCGAATTGCAAACCTTTTTTTGTGCGAGCGTTAGCCATAGTGCAGTGACGGTTTTAGCGGTTATATATTTGAGCCCTGCGGTTTAACGAAATGTTAAGCGGTTGACGAAAATATCTTTCCGATTCCAGAAACCCGCGGTGGAAATATGCACAGGTTGTGGAAAAGGAATGTGGATTTTTTCGCACCTCCTTTCAGCACTGGATTTGCTGCAATATCCCCACCCTGTTAGCAAGATTTTTTTCCTGGAACCCTTGCCAGATCAGATTTTTTCCTTAAATCAGGTATGGCTACCCCCTGGCCCCCGAGGCAGCGAAAAGACGGAACACATTATCTTTCAGATAAATACAAAACAATCAGCGCATAAGCGCCTTAAACAAAAACTTTTCTGCATTTTTGCAGAAGCATCCATGAACGTAGCATGAAGCAGGTCATTTACCAACAATTCACCCACCGGAAAGAAGCAGGCAGAAAATCTTTTGCGGTACTGATTGATCCGGACAAGGTTCAGGCCGACTCTATTGAGCAGCTGGTTACCCTGGCCATGGATGCCCGTGTGGACTACTTCTTTGTGGGTGGCAGCCTGGTTATTTCCAGTCACCTGGATGAGTGCATCCAACAGATTAAAGCTTCCTGTGATATTCCGGTTATTCTGTTCCCCGGATCTCCTTCCCAGGTTAGCAAATATGCCGATGCCCTGTTGTACCTGTCTTTGATTTCCGGCCGCAACCCGGAATTACTGATTGGCCAGCACGTTATCAGTGCCCCATTTGTGAAGAAAAGCGGACTGGAGATCATGCCAACCGGTTATATGGTGGTAGATGGCGGTGCCCCAACCACGGTATCCTATATTTCCAATGCTACCCCCATACCGGCCGACAAAAACGAAATTGCCATGTGTACTGCCATGGCCGGGGAAATGCTGGGTATGAAGCTGATTTATATGGATGCGGGCAGTGGTGCCAAAAGGGCCATTACCGAAGAAATGATTGAAAAAGTATCCCGCCACATCGAAGTACCCCTGATTGTGGGCGGTGGCATCACCGATCCCGAAAAAGCCTACCTCAATTGCCGGGCCGGAGCCGACGTTATTGTGGTGGGAAATGCCATTGAAAAAGATCCCTCCCTCATCAAAGCCATCAGCGCCGCCGTACACAGCAGCAGCGTGAAACAAATCTAGATTGGTTTATGGTTGGGGGTTTGGGGTGTATAGTTGTATAAAGATTTTACCCCCTTTCACTTTTCCCGATTCTCGATTAACAATTCATAGGTTAATACTGCCCCGTACTCAAAAGTACCAGCGTACAGGCTTCTACAGGCTCTATGCCATCCTGGCGGGCCAGATCGGCCAGTTCATCGTTTTCTGTTCCCGGATTGAAAATAATGCGGCGGGGGTGCAGGGAACGGATATAATCATAATACTGCTGCTGCAACCCGGGGTTGAGGTATAAAGTAACCGTATCTACCCCTGCTTCTTCCGGACGCCCCGTGATAACCGGCACATCGGCAATCTGCCCGTTACGGTTACCGATGGCCACTACGGGATGTCCATAACTACGCAATCGGTTCACTGCGAGATTACTGTACCGTTCGGGATTTTCAGAAGCGCCCAATACCACTGTTTTCTTTGACATTACTCAACGTTTTATAGGTTTTGCGAAGGTGTATCCAGTACCGTACACTTAAAACATCAATCAGCAAAAAGTAGGCCACTACCAGCCAGTCGCCCCATTGCTGTGCAGGCCTGAGTCCTGCCCTATCCAACCCATCCCACAAAAAAACAAGGAATGCCAGTCCGAGTACCATCCCCAGCAAAGCATTTTGTATGAAGAAGTTTTTATTCTTTTCTTTCATCAGCAAGGCATTTACAATGCTGCTGATCAATTGCCAGCAACCCAATACCAACAATACCAATCCATGATACAGGGAAGCAATTACCCAATCCTGCCTGCCCGATAAATGGCCATCCCAAATGAAAAAAAGATAAGGCCATAGCGAAATCAACATGGTAACAGCCTGTCCGTACAAATCAATTTTCCGGTTTATCATATTGTTATCATTAAAGGTAATCATTAACCCACACGCAGTTTTACCATTTATATATACGGCAGGAGTACTAACTTTCCTGCATGAAAAAATTGCTTACTATTCTTGCCTGCTGCTTTCTTTTTTTACAAACGCAGGCGCAGATCAAACCCTTTCGTTTTGCTTTTATTTCCGACACCCATATCGGTTCTCCGGATGGCAAAGCGGAAGAAGATTTACGCAGAACCGTGGCCGATATCAACCAAATGACCGATATCGCTTTTGTGGTACTCACCGGTGATATTACTGAGTTGGGAACCACCGAACAGATTAAGCTCGCCAGAGCCATTCTTGATGAGTTGAAAGTCCCATATTATATCATTCCCGGAAACCACGATACAGGTTGGAGTGAAACCGGTGGTGTGGCTTTTGGCAGCACTTTCGGAAACGACAAATTCGTTTTCGAGCACAACGGCATCACATTTATTGGTTGTGCTTCCGGCCCCTATGTACGCATGAGCGATGGCCATATTCCCCGCGATGCAGTGATCTGGCTGGATAAGGAATTGGGCAAACTGAAAAAAGACCAGCCTGTTATTTTTCTGAATCACTATCCGCTGGATAATGGGCTGGACAACTGGTATGAAGTGATCGATCGCCTAAAAAAGCAGAACACCATTGCGGCGTTGTGCGGACATGGGCATGCCAACCGAGCCATGAATCTGGAAGGCATTCCCGGAGCCATGGGCCGCTCCAACCTGCGGGCCAAAGCTGCAGTAGGCGGTTATAACCTGGTGGATGTACATCCGGATTCACTGGTATTTGCCGAACGCCGTCCCGGTGTACAAACCCTGGCCCCCTGGACCCGTATTGCC
>JAACZQ010000034.1 GCA_009996675.1 Chitinophagaceae bacterium | reverse complement strand
ATTGCCATCACCAAACATCAGTATACGGCGAGTGCCGACAGCCTGCGTCCTTCCTATGCTGTGAACGACAGTTTTCCCGCTGTAAAACCCCGCTGGACTTTTGCTTCAGATGCAAATGTTATTTCTACCCCGGCTACGGATGGCAAAATGGTTTTCTTTGGCAATAGCCTGGGCAGGATTGATGCACTCCGGTACAGTGATGGCAAAAAACAATGGTCGTTTCAAACAGCCGGATCTGTATTTTCTTCACCGGCTCTGCAGGACGGACGACTGGTGGTAGGATCGGGTGATGGAAAAGTTTATTGTTTATCTGCAGCCAATGGCAAGCAGGTATGGCAGTTTGTCACCGGAGCTGCTGTGCTGGGCTCACCACTGATTGCGGGTAAAACCGTTTATATCGGCGGAAGTGATCATCACTTTTATGCACTGGACCTGCAAACCGGTAAAAAATTATGGCAGTTTGAGGGTTTAACCGGTCCGGTGATGAGCACCCCGGTTTTATACCGCGACTACCTGATATTTGGGGCCTGGGACCGCAACCTCTATGCACTGGATGCCGCAACCGGCCAATTGCGCTGGCAATGGAACAATGGCAGTTCGGTGCTGAATTTTTCACCCGCAGCCTGTATCCCCGTGGTTAAAGATGAAGTAGTTTATGTGGTGGCACCCGACCGGTATCTTACGGCAATTGACCTGACCACCGGTCAGACACTCTGGCGCAATAATGAAGCTACGGTGCGGGAATCCATCGGCATTTCTGCTGATGGCCGGTATGTTTATGGTAAAACCATGAACGATTTCATTGTGGCCTTCCCTACCTCAAGGGAGAAATCCGGTGTAGCCTGGAAAGTAAACTGCGCTTTTGGCTACGAGCATGTACCTTCCATGCTGATCGAAAACAAAAACACCATTTATTTTGGAACCAAGAGTGGCCGGGTCTACGCGGTAGACGCTGTACAGCAGACAAGGAAATGGGCCTATAAGATTGATAATTCCATGGTGAACACGGTTCGGGTAACCGGCGACGGAAGTATATTGGCCGCTACGATGGACGGGAAAGTGGCTTTATTAAAGGTTCCCGAATAAAGCTGCCCAAGATTCTTAAAATAAATTGCAACAAGGTTTGAATATTATTCACAAATATTTTTCTAACTTTCATTCCTCATCATTTACAACAACAAACTAACACCATCATGGCAAAAGCTAAAAAGAAAGCCGCGAAGAAAGCAGCACCCAAAAAGGCAGCCAAAAAAGCTGTAAAAAAGGTAGCTAAAAAAGCCGCCAAAAAAACGGTAAAGAAAGCAACCAAAAAAGCCGCTCCTAAAAAGAAAGCTGCGCCAAAGAAAAAAGCAGCGGCCAAAAAAGTAAGCAAAAAAGCAGCACCAAAGAAAAAGGCAGCTCCCAAAAAAAAGGCCGCTAAAAAAGTCGTAAAAAAAGTAGCTAAAAAGGCTCCCAAAAAAGCGGCAAAGAAGGCAGCTAAAAAAGCAGCTCCCAAGAAGAAAGTTGCAGCTAAAAAAGTAGCCAAGAAAGCAGCACCAAAGAAAAAAGCTGCCCCAAAAAAAGTAGCTAAAAAGCCAGCGCCTAAAAAAGTAGCGGCTCCCAAGCCCCAGCCTGCTCCTGTAGCAGCACCGGTACCCGCTCCTACACCCGAACCTACTCCGGCACCTGTGGCAACAACCCTGTTCCCGGAATCCAATGATACTTCTGCTAATTCATAAGCAACCTGCTTTGCAATGATTGTTGAAATCCTGTTGCCGTTGGCAACAGGATTTTTTTTATCCAAGCCCTTTGAGATAACTTTAAGCCAGTTCCATTTTCATACCAAAACCAACACGCATGCGCAAACTTGTACTGATCATCGCCTGCTTTATCGCAACGGGTATCCAGGCACAAAACAGTTCTAAAATTGCCGAAAAAACCAAGAACATGAAACGGTACGACGGCTTCTTCACCTTCTGGTGGGATGCCGGTTCCGGCAAAATCTGGTTACAGGCCGACAAATTGAATCAGGAATTTCTTTTTGTGAATTCATTACCTGCCGGCCTCGGTTCCAATGATGTGGGCCTGGATCGCGGGCAACTGGGCGATACACGTATCGTATACTTTCACAAAGTGGGTAAGAAGCTGTTGTTGATTCAACCCAACTATCAGTACCGGGCAGTAAGTGATGATCCCAATGAACAAAGGGCTGTCCGCGAGTCTTTTGCACAGTCCACCATTGCCGGTTTTACAATTGATGAAGATGAGGGCGACAAAGTGCTGGTAGATGCCACTTCATTTTTTGTGCGGGATGCGCATGGGGTGGCCGACCGGATACGCACCATGCGTCAGGGCAGTTACAATTTCAATGAATCACGCTCAGCTATGTACCTGCCGAATACCCGGAATTTTCCGAAGAACAGTGAGTTTGAAGCCATGATCACTTTCACGGGCGGAGCGGATGCCGGCAGGTTTGTAAGCAGTGTAACCCCTTCCAATGAGGCCATCACACTGCGGATGCATTATTCCTTTGTAGCATTACCCGATAACAAATACCAGCCGCGCAAACACGATGTTCGCAGCGGTTATTTTGGCATCAGTTACTTTAATTACAGCAGTCCCATTTCAGACCCCATACAGCAATCATTTATTGCACGCCACCGACTGGAGAAAAAAGACCCAACGGCAGCCATCAGCGATCCGGTTGAACCGATTGTTTATTACCTGGATAATGGTACTCCCGAACCCATTCGCTCTGCTTTGCTGGAAGGTGGCCGCTGGTGGAACCAGGCTTTTGAAGCGGCCGGATACCGCAACGCATTTATCGTAAAAGTATTACCCGATGATGCCGACCCGATGGATATCCGTTATAATATGATCAATTGGGTGCACCGTTCTACCCGGGGCTGGAGTTATGGCGCATCGGTAACCGATCCGCGTACGGGTGAGATCATCAAGGGACAGGTTACCCTGGGCTCGCTGCGTGTACGGCAGGACTACCTCATTTTCACCGGCCTGCTCTCTCCTTATGAAACCGGCAAACCCGTTCCGGAAACCATGCGTCTCGCCGCATTACAGCGTTTACGCCAGCTTTCTGCGCATGAAATCGGCCATACATTAGGCTTACAGCATAATTATGCCTCCAGTTATAATAACCGGGCTTCGGTCATGGATTACCCACACCCGAATATCGGGCTGAACAGCAAGGGTGATATCGATTTCAGCCAGGTATATACCAATGAAATCGGAGAGTGGGACAAGCGTGCCATTCTGTTCGGTTACCAGGATTTCCCCAAAGGCACTAATGAAGCAGAAGCATTAAACAAAATACTGGAAGAAAATACCCGTAATGGATTGCTCTTTATTGCCGATGCCGATGCCCGCGCTGCCAGTGGTTTTCACCCCTATGCCCATTTATGGGATAACGGTAAAGATGCCAGTGATGAATTAAAAAATACACTACAGGTACGCCAGAAAGCCCTGAGTCATTTTTCAGCGCAGGCTATCGCCACCAATACCCCATTGGCCAAACTGGAAGATGTTCTGGTGCCGGTATACAACTACCATCGTTATCAATTAGAAGCTGTCTGTAAACTGATCGGTGGAATGAATTACAGTTATAGTGTTCGTGGCGATGCCGGACAACAAACGCCGCAGGTATTGTCCAACGCAATTCAGCAAAAGGCATTACAAGCCGCGCTGGATTGTTTATCACCCGATGTACTCACCATGCCCGATCATATTATCCAACTCATCCCTCCCCGGCCGCCATTAACCGGTCCGGGTGAATTATTCGCCAAACGAACCGGTATGAGTTTTGATCCGGTTGCCGCTGCAGAAGCGCTGGCAGATTATGAACTGGAATTCCTGTTCAATCCCGAACGCGCCAACCGGCTGGAACAGTTCAAAGCGCAGGCCGGCACCCTTGGATGGGGAGAAGTACTGGATGCAATTATTGAGAAAACCTGGAAAACACCCATACAGAAAGGTTTGAAAGGACAGATACAGTTACAAACACAACAAATGGTCTTAACCTGGGTATTGGGACTGAATCAAAGCGATAATGCGAATTATGCAGTAAAAGCCATTTGTTTCGACCGTTTGCAGAAACTGAAATCAATGGCCGCTACTGCGCAGAAAACCAATCCGGCTTATGCTGCTCATTATACTTATGCCATTGAAAGAATCAATAAACCCAAGGATATTACTTTACCACAACACAAGGATTTGCCTCCCGGAGCGCCGATCGGGTGTGAGTGGTAAGACAATGGTGAGATCCGGAGTAGATACAGAACGAAATACTCCGGTTCAATAACCTAAAACGTCAAACTAAAAACCATATACCTATTAAAAAGCCTCTTTACGAAATGTAAAGAGGCTTTTTAATAGATAGGATTAATTCCCGGTTAAACCAGCATACGCAGTGGTTCTTCCAGCAATGATTTGAGTGTTTGAAGGAAAGCAGCTCCCGTAGCACCATCCACAACGCGGTGGTCGCAACTGAGGGTTACTTTCATAATATTACCTGGCACCACCTGTCCGTTTTTAACAACGGGTACTTGTGCAATACCTCCTACAGCCAGGATACAGGCATCGGGCGGGTTGATGATGGCGGTAAACTGGTCAATACCATACATACCCAGGTTGGAGATGGTGAAAGTGCTTCCTTCCCAATCGGATGGTTGCAGTTTTTTATCTTTCGCCTTTTGAGCAAATGTTTTTACTTCTGTACCGATCTGACTCAGTGATTTACCATCTGCAAAACGAACAACGGGTACCAGCAGACCTTCGTCTACCGCAACAGCTACACCGATATTGATGTGGTGATTAATGCGGATGGTATCACCCAGCCAGCTGCTGTTTACTTTGGGATGTTGTTTCAATGCCAGTGCCGCAGCTTTGAGGACCATATCATTAAAGCTGATTTTCACCGGTGCCGTTTCATTGATTTTTCCGCGTGCTGCAACAGCTGCATCCATATCAATGGTCATGGTGAGGTAAAAATGCGGAGCCGTAAACAGGCTTTCACTCAGACGACGGGCAATGGTTTTGCGCATCTGCGAAACAGGCACATCTTCGAAAGAAACCTGTCCGGCCGGAGCAGCGGGTATTGCCACAGATGCGGGGGTTGCACTGGCTACTGGTGCCGATGCAGCAGCTGGGGTATAATTATCGATATCTGCTTTGGTAATCCTGCCATTATCACCGGAGCCTTTTACATAACGCAGATCAATGCCTTTTTCGGTAGCCATTTTTTTGGCCAGAGGGGAAGCGAAAATGCGGCCCTCATTTACCACAGATGCAGCTACAG
Organism: Chitinophagaceae bacterium; assembly: GCA_009996675.1. Taxonomy (GTDB): domain Bacteria; phylum Bacteroidota; class Bacteroidia; order Chitinophagales; family Chitinophagaceae; genus Sediminibacterium. Next base: position 10,522 of record JAACZQ010000034.1, on the reverse strand, counting down.
GGGCTGCGGGAGCGGCAACCGGCGCAGGGGCAGCAGTTGCAGCAGCAGGCTCACTGGCGGCAGGTGCAGCACCACCGGCAATGGCAGCGGCTATAGCAGCCACATCCAACCCGGGTTTACCAATGATACAAAGCAGGTCATTTACCTGAATTTTCTCACCGGCTTTGGCGCCCTGGTATAAAAGCACCCCATCCTTATAGCTTTCCAGCTCCATGGTGGCCTTATCGGTTTCAATTTCTGCCAGTATTTCTCCTTTCTTCACAGCATCGCCCACCTGTTTATGCCAGGCAGCAATAACACCTTCGGTCATAGTATCACTCAGTCGGGGCATCAGTACCACTTCTTCCATGGAAGCAGGGTTGATGGCTGGCGTAGCAGCAGGAGCTGCAGCCGTGGCCGGAGCGGGTGCCGCAGGAGCAGGAGTAGCTGGCGCCGCAGTTGCCGCACCACCGGCATGCTGGGCCACCAGTGCCGAAACATCTTCCCCGGCTTTACCGAAAATGGCCAGCAGGTCGTTTACCTGCAGTTTCCCACCCGTTGGGGTACCAATATGTAATAAAATGCCATCCTGGTAGCTTTCCAGCTCCATGGTGGCTTTATCTGTCTCGATCTCTGCCAACAGGTCACCTTTCTTCACAGCATCTCCCACTTTCTTGTGCCAGGCGGCAATAACGCCTTCGGTCATGGTATCACTCAGGCGGGGCATTAGAATCACTTCGGCCATAACGTAACGATTGCTCTTTGATTTGAGCGGTGAAATTAAGGAAAAAAGCTTTAGACGACCGAATCCGGTCTTATCCTACTGTCCCTGGGCCAGGCTATAGGCTTTCTTATCGCCCCAGGTATTCAATAATTCGGTAGAACAAATCTTAAAATCAGCGGAAAGGCGCTTGTAAAGCTCCAGGATATCCACCTGGGTAACCGGCACTTCTCCCACGCTTTCAAAGCGACAGCAATACTGGTTTACCAGGTTGGTGAATACGGAACCGGTAGGCCATACCTGGGTTCCCCGATTACTGATGGTAACCAGTTTGAACAATCCCAGGGTGTGCTGGAGGCATTTTTCCGCTACCCACTGGGGCTGTTCATGGCTCTCCACAAACATATCCACCCCTACAATCTGTTCCGGTGCCTGGGCATTGGTAACCAGCATGGGTACTTTTTCCAGGTGGAATATGGTAGGAGTTACCGGCTGATCAGGCAACAGCGGGCGTGGGAGATGTGCGGGCTGTTTGCCAAAATTGGCAATAACAGCTTCCGCAAAAGCGGTGGTATTCACCGATGCAATGCTCTTGTCGCCAAAATCTCCTGTATGGGTGCCGCTTTCGAGGGTAAACAACAATGCATTTTCGATGATGGCGGCTGACTGCATCAGGCCCAGGTGACGCAGCATACCAATACCACTGAGCAGCAAAGCGGTGGGATTGGCAATATTTTTTCCGGCTATGTCAGGTGCAGTACCGTGTACGGCTTCAAAAATGGCAATATGGTCGCCAATATTGGCGGAAGGGGCAAAACCCAAACCACCCACGAGACCGGCACAGAGATCACTCACAATATCACCCTGCAGGTTGGTTAATACCACCACATCAAAGAGATCGGGACGGCTAACCAGTTTCATACAGAGATCATCCACTATCACATCATCCGCCTTCAGTTCGGGATAATCCTTGGCCACTTCATAAAACACTTCCAGGAACAATCCGTCGGTGATTTTCATGATATTGGCTTTGTGACCGCAGGTGATGCGGCGGGCGCCTTTCATTTTGGCCATCTCAAAAGCATACCGAATGACCTGCATACTACCCGGACGGGTAATAAAACGACGGCTCAGGGCTACATCCGGGGTGAGCATGTGTTCCACCCCGCCATAGGTATCTTCAATATTTTCACGGACAATGGTAATATCAATAGGAATACCGGCTTTGCTGAACACCGTATCCACACCATGCAGGGTCTGGAAGGTTCTTTTGTTCGCATAAGTATTCCAGGTTTTGCGGGCTGTCACATTCACACTTTTCACGCCCTTACCCTTGGGGGTTTCCATGGGACCCTTGAAAAGAATACCCATCGACTCAATGGTTTGCTGTGCTTCGGGGGTCATGCCATTACTGTAGCCTTTGTCAAACACCCACTTACCCATATCCACAAAATGATATTCCAATGGCACTTTGGCGGCATTGAATATTCCCAATACGGCATCCATGATTTCGGGACCTATCCCATCCCCTTTTGCTACAGCAATTTTCGTCATATAACCCTTTTTTTTGGTGCTGCAAAGGTAGTACAATGGGCTTATTCTCCGGTGTTAAAATGAAGCGTTCGGTTGCTTTCAAACACATTATTTTCCAGGCAGATAAAAGCCATTCCCCCATTCTTTCCCCAACCAGACCGTCACCGGGAATCTTCCTGCTTTTTTTGTATCTTTACCCAAATCAGTTCCCCATGGTATCGAAAATTTCTGAAGGGGTTGAAATCAGCGTGGAGACGTTCTATCAGGCCGATTACAGCAATCCGCTGAATGGGGAATACATGTTTGCCTACCGCATTACCATTGAAAATCACAACGCTTTTACGGTTAAACTACTGCGCCGCCACTGGCAGATATTTGACAGCAACGGCGAACACCGCGAAGTTGAAGGCGAAGGTGTTGTTGGTGTGCAGCCCGTGCTTCGTCCGGGTGAAATGTACCAATACGTTAGCGGATGTAACCTGCGTACCGAAATGGGGCGCATGCAGGGCAATTACCAGATGGAAAACCAGCATTCCAAACAAATGTTTTCCGTAAACATTCCCGCTTTTGACATGATTGTTCCCACCAAGTTGAATTAAACCGAATCTATCCGGCTGAAAGGAGACTATCAGTGCTCCAATATCCTATCCGGCCAGGATATACAGCACCACCTGTCTATGGTTTGTACCTGGCTTCCTCAAAAATGCGTCGGGCGGGGGTTTTCATCAGCGAATCCAGTGGCAGTTGGCTTTGTTTGGTCATCCATTTGACAACAATCTGCATTCCAACAAACTGGCCAATAAAACCCGGAGAATCTTTTCCGAGTGCCGGGGTATTGGGCGCATCACTCATATAATCGCGGATGATCTCAGGATCGGTCTCGTAGAGAAGTTTATTCTGAATGAAAAAGGACCAGATATTTTTCTCATTCGCAAAACAGCCTTTCAACTGCGCATCTGTATAACCCGTTTTCAGTGAATCTGCAGTTTCCGGCATGAGTTTATCCATCACATACCAGCGTTTACCGGCTTCCACCATCTGGTCGATCATAGGCATCCCCGCATAATTAGCCGGGTACATATCATCTAAGATATTGCGGATACAGTTGACCGGGATATAAGCCGGCTCAAACCGTTTTGAAATAAACCGTGGATACAGTTGCTGTCCGGTTTCTGAGAGATATAAAGGATAGTTACTACCCATATACAACTGCAATCCTATGGCCAGTGTATTGGTGGTAATAATATTGCCATAGCTGTTAACCGGTCCAATAAAAGTGACCAATCTGGTAGGCAGTACATACTGCGGGAAATAATATTTTACAAACTGCAACCCTTTTTTTACTGCTGCTTCTGTTGCTTTCATATCCGGATACAATCGTTGTGCATCATGATTGAGCGCAGCATAGCTACGCAAAAACAAGGGTATATCCTGTGTTACAGCGGCAGGGGTTGTACCCAGTATATTGAATAAAAAATCACGCGAAAATCCCGGATACTGCTGCACGAGTTTTTCCAATGAAGCCTGCAGGTGCAATGTATCCAGCGCAAAAAAATCGCGCTCGAACCGATCAACCGTCAGCTTTACTGCTATACCCGATACATCAGGCACCTGTTTACCGCCACGACAGGACATGAGCAATAACAGGAACCCCAGCACAACCATTCCGATGCTACGCATAATATTGATTTGTACAAAGATGGGGGAAACCAGGCTTGCAGATATGCAATGTTTCCCAAATTCAAATTCCGTTAACGATTAGCTCAGGTATTTACCAACAATCGGCATCCTTCTTCCAACACCAAATGCCTTGGGTGATATGCGGATAATGGGACAAAACTGGTTTCGCTTGTATTCGTTATTGTTTACCATCCGCAGGGTTTTGTCGACCAATGCAGGATCAAATCCCTGTGCTTTGATTTCGGCGGGGCCCAGGCGTTTTTCAATGTATTGATACAACAACTGATCCAGTACATCATAATCGGGCAGGCTGTCGCTGTCTTTCTGGTTGGGTCTCAGTTCAGCACTGGGCGCTTTGGTAATAATATTTTCCGGTATGATTATGCCGTTGCGGTTAATATAACGGGCGAGTGCATATACCTGCACTTTATAACAGTCGCCCAATACCCCCAATCCGCCCGCCATATCGCCATAGAGCGTGCCATAACCTGTGGCCAGTTCGCTTTTATTGGATGTATTGAGCAGGATGTAACCGAATTTATTGGCAATAGCCATCAAGAGATTGCCCCTGGTACGGCTCTGAATATTTTCTTCAGCCAGCGAAAAAGGCAATCCCTGAAACAAAGGCTCCAGAGTATGTGTGAAAGCATGAAATACTTCGTCAATTCGTACAATATCATGCGGGTTACCCAGGTTCATGCTTAAGGCAACCGCATCATCCACAGAATGATCGGTGGAATAGGGAGAGGGCATGAGTATGGCCCTGACCTGATCGGCACCCAATGCATCGCAGGCAAGGGCCAGGGTAACAGCCGAGTCAATACCACCAGAAGAGCCCAGGATGGCTTTTGTGAAACCCATTTTCGAGAAATAATCGCGGATACCCAATATGAGCGCATCATATACCTGGGCAATATTGAGTTCGGGCTCCAGTTTGGCCGGGTTCAATTCTTTATCCGGCACACGGCTGGCAGGTTCCAGTATGGGTGTATTGATACTGCCATCATCGTTCAATTCAACCGTTACCAGGGCTTCCTCAAACATGGGAAGGGCTTCGCAGAGATTGGCATCTTTATCGAAAATCAGGGAAGCACCATCGAAAACAATTTCAGTCTGACTACCCAGGGCATTGCAATAAAACATGGGTAGTTTATACTTCAATACATTGGCTTTGATCACCGACTTTCTGTCCTCGTCATGGGTATAGTCGAAGGGTGATGCACTCAGGTTCAGCATAATATCGGGTTGCTGCTCCATGAGCTGATCCATCGGACAAATGCGGTAAAGCGGGTTGTCACCCAGGTTCCAGATATCTTCACAAATGGTAATAGCCAGTTTCTTTCCTTTGAAAGGAACTACATTCCACGCATACGCAGGTTCAAAATAGCGGTATTCATCAAACACATCGTAAGTAGGCAACAGCGTCTTATGTATTTCTGCTTTGATGGTTTTTTCGTGCAGCAGGAAAGCTGCGTTAAACAGGTCTTTTCCCCGCAAGTCTTTATTCCGTGCAGGCGCACCAATTAAAACGCCAATGGTATCGGCATGTTCTTTAATAGTATCAATAGCCGCATAACACTGATCAATAAAATCATTGAACTCCACAAAATCACGTGCCGGATAACCGCAAACACTCATCTCACTGAAGAGAATCAGGTCGGCACCCGCGGCCTTGGCCTCCTGTATGGCTTTAATAATTTTTTGGGTATTGGCTTCAAAATTGCCGATATGATAATTCTGTTGTGCGATACTGATCTTCATACGAAATAGTTTATCAGCCGGGCTGACCGGTGACAAAGTTCCGAACTTTTTACGAGTAAACGCATATGAGGAAGCAACCGCAGAGCAGAAAGGTTCAAACGGGTCAGGTTATAGGCTATACGATGTTTCCCGGTACCCAGACAACCAACCTCAGCTTTCGTGCATCACCAATACGGGCACATGGCTGTGGTAAGCCAGTTGTTTGGTATGGCTGCTGTGGAATAATTCATAGAGGAACCCATGTTTCTTTGGAATGGCAATAATCAGGTCTACCCTACGCTCCTGCGCAAAGCGGTTCACGGCCGCTACGAAATCGCCCTCCGGAGCTTCATGAAAAATGGGATCATACGTATGAAACAGGGTTTCAGCCATCAGACTCTGAAAAGGCATATCCAGGTTGTTTTTATCCGCTTTCTGTTGCACATGCAATACAAATAACCTCGCACCGGTAGTATCCAGCCATTGTTTGATGGCATTGGCCGGCAGGGTTGATACTACATTATCGTAATCACAGGCGAGCATGATTTCCTTGACTTCAGTAAAAATGGTATCCGGGGGCACCATCACCACCGGAACATGGCCGTGCTTGGCAACATTAACGGTATTACTGCCAATCAGTTTTTCTTCCAGTGCATTGCCGCCGGTGATACCCATCACAATCAGATCCGCACCAGTCTTTACACAGGTTTCATCCAGTCCGTTTCCCAGGTGATTGTATTCACAAAGTGTATCCACCTGTATTCCTGTCTTACAAAATGCATGAATGGTTAGTTTAAACCGCGCCATGGCCTCCTCACTGCTGGCTTTCATGGTATCAATATCCGACATTACCACCGTAGGCATCAGTGGATCGATGCTTACAGGCGCCTGGTAAGCATGGTAGAGGATCACACGTGGCACCTGCAACTGTGCCGCCAGTTGAAAAGCATACAAAACTGCATTTCGGGCAGTCGTGGAAAAATCGGTCGGGATGAGGATCGCTTTCATGATTGGTTGATTGTAGCATAAAACTAAAACAGATAGCAGCGGGAAAAAATGACAATAATCAGCTCCAAGGCTGATTTTTGTTCGTTCCGGCAAACCATTCATCCCTTCCCTGCCCCGCTGGCAGAAATCACCTTTTTATCACATCTGCTTAACTTTTTTAAAGCAGCAGTGACCTGTAGTTTTGCCGCAAATAACCGGTATGAAACCTTTGTTTGGCGGGCTGTTGATCTGCCTTTTGTATTGTTCCTGCAAATCCATGTCTTTTACGCAAAAGACCCTGCCTGCGGCTATCCCCATTCAGGATTACCGGAAATCCATCGTGATTGTAGATGCGGGTGAGGTATTAACACCCGGACTGGCTATTACCAAAAAACGGAATGAAGTGGTGAATGATGTAAAGCGGGTTTACTTATCCAGGCTTTCCGATGTATTGAAAACAGACCTGCAACTGGCCGTATTCCAGGACACTGTTTTATCGGCTGATCAGAAAAAATCCTTACTGGAAGGTGACACAGCAATCATCAGGCGTTTGCAGCAGCGCGACCATGCCGGCCTCATACTGGTGATGCAGGAATACGACGGCGGTTTTAGTCAGGATGATGTTACCAGAACGAAAAACAATGATGGCAGTGTAAGCAAGCTGGCGCACTATTCTGTTTTCTTCAATACCGAGCTTACTGTTTTACAGCAGGATCGTGTATACCACAAACGGGTAACAGCCAGCCGTCCGCACTCAGAGCGTTCGGTACTCAGTGGTTTACTGGCACGGGGACCGGGTTATGAATCGAACAGAAAAGATATAGTAGCCATGGCCGAACAGAACGCCCGGAATGTATCGGGCTTATTCCGCGACCGGATTGGCATGATGAATCAACGGGGTGAGTTTATTGAAAATGCTTCTCGCCGTCCTTAGAGACGTTCAATAATACCGGCAATACCCTGACCACCGCCCACACAGGCAGTTACCAAACCATATTTTTTATTGAGACGCTTGAGGTCATTCAATAACTGAACGGTTAATTTACAACCCGTACAACCCAGTGGATGTCCGAGCGCAATCGCACCGCCATTAATATTCACCAGGTCCGGGTTCAATCCCAGTTCACGGATAACAGCCAGCGATTGAGAAGCAAAAGCTTCATTCAGTTCAATGAGCTCAATATCATTCAGGCTCATACCGGCCTGTTTCAGCACTTTGGGTACGGCAGCAACCGGACCAATTCCCATGATGCGCGGATGTACACCGGCCGATGCACAATTGACGAGACGGCCAATGGGTTGTAAACCCAGTTCCACCACCATGCGTTCGCTCATAACAATTACAAAAGCCGCTCCATCACTGGTTTGAGAAGAGTTACCGGCCGTTACTGTTCCACCCATAGCAAAAGCAGGTTTCAGTTTGGCCAGGGCTTCCAGGTTGGTATCGGCACGCACCCCTTCGTCGGTATCCACTACATAGGAACGGGTGGCTTTTTTACCTTTTTCGTTCAGGTAAGTTTCTTCTACGGTAATGGGCAGGATGCCGGATTTGAAATGACCATTCTCAATCGCATGCATGGCACGCTGGTGCGACTGGAGTGCAAATGCATCCTGATCTGCCCGGCTTACATTAAATTCTTTGGCTACGGCTTCTGCCGTCAGCCCCATGCTCAGATAATAATCGGGCTCATCTTTGGCAATGGAATAGGCAGGTACTGTTTTCCAACCGGCCGTGGGCACCAGGCTCATACTTTCGGTTCCGCCGGCAATAATACAATCGGCCATACCGGTACGGATTTTAGCAGTAGCCAGTGCAATACTTTCCAATCCGCTGGCACAATACCGGTTGATGGTAAAACCAGCTACATCAATACCCAATGCCCTGGCAGAAATAATACGACCGAATTGTAAGCCCTGCTCCGCTTCCGGAACTGCATTGCCCACAATCACATCATCAACCCGCTTGGCCTCGAGCTGCGGTACAGCAGCCATCAGGCCCTTGATCACTTCCACAGCCAAATCATCGGGACGAAAAAAACGAAATCCGCCTTTTTTACTTTTCCCAACGGCAGTACGGTAACCCGCAACAATATAAGCTTCCTGCATACCTGATATTTTACTACTCAAATGTACGGATTTTTTGAAAAAAGTTGTTTATGCAACTAAAAATTAGTTATCCCCCTGTCCCGGGGTATTTGAGCCGGTAACCGGGGCTGCTTATCTTCGCAGTATCATGCTATATCCCCTCGTCCGACAACTGCTTTTTTGCCTTCCGCCCGAAGATGCCCATTATTTTTCCATGAACCTCTTACAGGGTGCCTGCCGGTTTAAACCGGTAAAAGGATTGATAAACAAAGCTTTTCGTCCGAATAACCCGGCTTTGGCGAAAGATATTTTCGGCCTGCATTTTACGAACCCGGTGGGTTTGGGTGCTGGTTTCGACAAAAACGCGCTGTACCTGGATGAGCTGGAAACACTGGGATTTGGTTTTGTTGAAATCGGCACAGTAACACCCCAGCCACAGCCCGGAAATGAAAAACCGAGGCTTTTTCGCCTGCCGGCAGATCAGGCACTGATCAACCGAATGGGATTTAACAACAATGGCATGCAAGCCATTGCTGCTCGACTGGAAAACCGGCTGAAAAACAATTCCGGCAGTTCCTTGATTGTCGGGGGAAATATTGGCAAGAATAAAGTCACCCCCAACGAAGATGCCTGGAAGGATTACCAGCTTTGTTTCGAGCGGCTGTTTGATTGTGTGGATTATTTTGTGGTGAATGTAAGCTCACCCAATACACCCGGATTGCGTGAATTGCAGGAAAAAGATTCGTTGCGGAAAATATTCTCGGTACTGCAAAACAGTAACCAGGCAAAAAAACAACCCAAGCCCCTGCTCTTGAAAATTGCTCCCGATTTAGGCAGGGAGCAGCTGGATGATATTGTAGCCTTGGCTTTTGAAGTGGGATTGAGCGGACTGGTGGCTACCAACACTACTATTGCACGACAGGGTCTACAAACCGCGGCCCGGCGAATCAATGCCATTGGAGCGGGCGGACTGAGTGGGAAACCCGTTCGGAGCCGGTCTACTGAAGTGGTACAATACCTGAGTAACCAAACGGCTGGTACCATTCCCATCATTGCCAGTGGTGGTATTTTCAATGGTTCCGATGCCCTGGAAAAAATGCAGGCAGGCGCCTCATTGGTACAGGTATGGACCGGTTTTATTTATGAAGGCCCTTCGATTACCAAAAAAATCTGTCAGTCACTTAACCCTACTGTTTAAATAAACATCATGGAAGCACTATTTACTTCAGAAAGCCTCATCAGTTTTTTCATACTGGTTATACTGGAAGTAGTATTGGGTATTGATAATGTCATTTTTGTGAGCATTATCATGAATCGTTTACCTGCGCATCAGCAAAAACGTTCCCGTATGATCTGGATGATCACGGGTATCATTTCACGTACCCTGTTGCTTTTCGGACTGGGTTGGCTGTTGGCGCAGAAAGGCAAAGCATTGTTCAGTATTGCCGGTAAATCGTTTGACCTGTCCAGCCTGGTAATGCTTGCAGGTGGTTTATTCCTCCTGTACAAAACGGTTAAAGAAATTCACCACAAGCTGGAAGGAGAGGCCGAAGCTGCTGCGGGTTTGAGTGCCAAACCCATCAGTTTCGGCAATGCGGTTGTGCAGATTATGCTGATTGATATGGTTTTCAGTTTCGATAGTATTATTACGGCCGGCGGAACCGCCAAACATATTGAGATCATGATCGCCGCAGTAGTGGTTGCCATGATCATCATGTTCCTCTTCAGTGCGCGTATTGCTTCCTTTATTCATAAACACCCGACCCTGAAAATGCTGGCACTTTCATTTCTGGTAAT
>JAACZQ010000033.1 GCA_009996675.1 Chitinophagaceae bacterium | reverse complement strand
AGAATGCACACGATCTGCACCTCAAAAACTACGTATATTTTGCCATGGCTTTTTCTTTTACCGTAGAGTTATTGAATATGCGGATGCGAAAAAAATACGTTCAGCCCGTGCGCTTGCGTGAGCCTGTATTACCCGATTCATCCAGAGAAGAAGATCAGGCACATTAATAAAAAAGTCCCGCTGTTGAGGCGGGACCTTTGATATAAGCAAGCAATCGAAAAGAGACAAAGTTTATGACTGGAGTACTTCACGTGAGATAACCAGTTTCTGTATCTCAGAAGTTCCTTCCCCAATAGTACACAATTTTGCGTCACGATAAAACTTTTCTGCCGGAAAATCTTTGGTATAGCCATAACCGCCAAAAATCTGAACGGCATCGGTAGCCACTTTTACGGCCACTTCACTGGCATAATACTTGGCCATGGCCCCGGCTTTCGTGACTTTTTCACCCCTGTTTTTGAGGTCGCAGGCCTGCCAGATCAGCAGGTCGGAAGCCATGATTTCTGTAGCCATATCGGCCAGTTTGAAGCTGATTCCCTGAAAATTAGCAATGGGCTGATCGAACTGATAGCGTTCCTGGGCATATTGCCTGGCTGCCTCAAAAGCTCCTTTGGCGATACCAGCCGACAATGCTGCAATGGAGATACGCCCCCCATCCAGGATTTTCATGGCCTGACGAAAGCCATCGCCCACTGCACCCAGGCGATTGGCATCGGGTATCCGGCATTGATCAAAGATCATTTCGCAGGTTTCGCTGGCCCGCATGCCCAGTTTATTTTCTTTCTTCCCGGCACTGAAACCGGCTCTTCCGCGTTCTACCACAAAAGCGGTGGAATTCCCGCTGGTACGGGGTTCGCCGGTGCGACAGATCACCACGGCCAGATCGCCGCTTTTTCCATGGGTAATCCAGCTTTTGGTTCCATTGATAACCCATTCATCCCCTTCCTGTACGGCAACGGTTTTCATATTACCTGCATCACTGCCGGTATTGGGCTCGGTGAGCCCCCAGGCGCCAATCCATTCGGCTGTAGCCAGTTTGGGTAACCAATTTTTTTTCTGCGTTTCATTGCCAAAACTCAGGATATGGTTGGTGCAAAGGGAATTGTGGGCAGCTACACTCAATCCAATGGCACCGCATACTTTGGCGATCTCCTGGATAATGGCATTGTATTCCAGGTATCCCATTCCCGCACCGCCATATTGTTCCGGTACCAGTACACCCATCATACCAAGCCTGCCCATTTCCTTAAAGAGCGCTACCGGAAAATGTTGCGCTTCATCCCATTCCATAATATGGGGCCTGACCTGTTGCTGGGCAAAATCACGGGCCATCTGGGCTACCTGTTCGGTTAATTCATGGGGCTGAAACTGCATATCCTTGGCTTTAATTGACGAAGGTTGCCCCCTTTCAAGCAATCGTTAAACAGGGACAACCTTCTTATAAAACAAACTATCGTTTGTTAGTATTTCATGCAAATCTAAGCCTTTTCGCGATTCAGCCAAATCTATTTGATATAAAATTATTCTAATATAAAAACTGCCTGTAAATGAAGCAGCCATTCGGGACTCATGCCCGGTACCCGGAGCAAATCTTCGTACGCATATATCCTACCTTCCTGCTGTCGGAAAGCAACAATACCCTTGGCCACCAGGCTGCTGATCCCCGTTTTCCGCTCAATCACCGCGGCGGATGCATGGTTCAGGTTCTGCCGGGGAATGGTGCCGGGAACCAGCCGCAGGTAGGGCTTTAGTTTAGTCCATACGGTATCGGCGATGCCGTAAATACTTTGCAGCTCTTCCCAGCGGGCAAAACCCTGAAACCGTTCCCGTTGGGATAGAATTCGGGCCGCACTCGCCGGACCAAT
>JAACZQ010000032.1 GCA_009996675.1 Chitinophagaceae bacterium | reverse complement strand
GACTGCGAGGCGGTATTGATATCAATCACCGGAATAATGCGAGCGGGATATCGTTCTTGCGGGGCTGCAGCAGCAATCCGTACAAAGGGGATCAACTGCCTGACCAGTGCCGAATCCATCCCCCAGATTTTCCCGATCGCCGCAGCAGTACGAAAGCGCCCGCCTTTGCTGCGGTAACGAAGCAGGTTGTGAATGGTTCTGGGCGGCAGTCCGAGCGCCAGCCAGCCTGCCGAATCCAGGGTATTGGGATCAAAAGGGAACAAAGTCCTGACCGGCAACTGCGGCATTATTGCCAGGGTATCGGCTTGGCCGGGAACTATATCAGGCAACGGGGGGTCGGGTAATAAGCGTGGCAGGGTATACAATAACAGAATGAGCATAAGACAGACTGCCAATGCTTGTCGTTCACCGCGGGTGAATTGCAGGAATGCGAGGATTTTCTTTTTCATTGAACCGGTATAGTTGCCCCTATCCCGTGCCGGTGCTGATGCTTAGTGCAGTGTTAGTTCCAAGCCGTCGTAGGCCAATCGCATATGACCGGGTAGTTCCTGGTTGATGGCGGCATGCGTACCCAACTGATGGCTGATATGGGTGAAATAGACTTCCGGTATGGCCAGTTCTGTGGCCAGATCCACCGCTTCCTGAAGGGTAAAATGAGATACATGGGCTTCCTTACGCAGGGCATTCAATACCAGTACGGAAGAGCCCCGGATTTTATCTTTCTCCGTTTCTTCAATCCGGTTGGCATCGGTTATATAAGTAAACCCGCCAATCCGGAACCCATATACCGGCATTTTATGGTGATAGGCTTCAATGGGTATAACCGGTATATCGCCAATGCGGAAGGGACTTAGATCAATGGTGTGTAAATTCATTTCGGGCACACCCGGATAACGGGTATCGGTAAAAGCATAATAAAAATCCCTTCGCACGGCTTCTTCCGTCAGCGAATTGGCATAAATATCCATGGGTCGTTGCTGGCGGAAATTAAACGCACGTATATCATCCAACCCGGCGAGATGATCTTTGTGTGGATGTGTAAACAAAACCGCATCCAGTTTGCGGGTATGTGAGCGCAGCATCTGGTAGCGGAAATCGGGGGTGGTATCAATGACGATTGTTGTCTGTGCGGTTTGTACCAGCACACTGCTGCGTAATCTTTTGTCTTTGGGATCCGTTGAGGCACAAACAACACAGTCACAGGCAATCATGGGCACACCACTGCTCGTACCAGTGCCCAGGAAATTAATATGGAATGATGGATGCTGCACTTGCCAAAACTAGGGAAAGGAGCTGATACCCCGATAGCGTATTTAACGCAGGATTTACACTTCTGTGGCTGATTTCTTCTGCAGCTCCTCATAGAGTTTCTGCGACTCCAGCGTGAGTTTATCGTATTCAATCTCCAGTGTGGGGATAATCTCCATCAGCGTATTGATGCGACCTTCTATATTGAGGAATTTATTGAGCACCACAATTCGCTTGGCTTCTAACAGGCACCAGCCACTTTGAAATGTACCTCTTTCATAGCGCACCACGTATGCCGATTCTCCCAAAATATCTTCCAGTTTGTCTAAGGTAGATTGTGTGTATTTCATAACCGTTAATCAATGATAAACAATCCATGGCCAGCGGCCAAACAGGGCAAATGTAGCCATCCGGGGCATTGCTTCGGGCCTGTTGACGGATTAGTTATGCACATACCGCAGGGTTTAACCCGCCGATTTACTCACCATTTTGATGATGGGAACAATCATTTCTTCCAGACTCACCCCGCCATGCTGGAAGGTATTGCGGTAATAATTCACATAATGGTTGTAATTATTGGGATAACAGAGAAACCCATCCTCCCGTGCAAAAATAAAAGAGGAATTAACATTGGGTACCGGCAATCCGGCTTCCCGGGGGTCTTTGAAGGCCAGTACATCCCTGGCTTCAAAATTCAGGTTCCTCCCATGTTTGTACCGAAGGTTGGCGGTGGTCTGCTTATCACCGATTACCTTATGGGGTGTTTTTACCCGCACACTGCCATGATCCGTAGCCAGTACTACTTTAATGGGTTTGTCGGCCACTTTTTTCAATGCCTGGTGCAGTGGGCTATGCTCGAACCAACTGCGGGTGATACTCCTGTAACTGGCTTCGTCACTGGCCAGTTCCTTCAGCACTTCCATTTCCGTTCGGGCATGACTGAGCATATCCACAAAATTGTAGACAATAATATTCAGGTCATTCTGCAGCAGGTTATGCATATTGTTCACGAGTTGCTGAC
>JAACZQ010000031.1 GCA_009996675.1 Chitinophagaceae bacterium | reverse complement strand
TCTGTATGCTGATCCGGGGTTTCCCATCGGGCTGGATGGGCCAGTTGCGTTTGTTGTTGACAAATGATTCATCCATGAGTATTTTGGTAAACTGTGCACGTAGGTCTGAAACAATACAGAACAGAGCTACCAATATTCCCAGCCGGAGAGGGAACCATTTTTTCATAACCAATAGGTTGATATTGAATTCGGAGCGCATGCAATGAACAGCTGCGCCCGTTTTTTCACTGCTAAATATATTCAGATTTTCATCGAAACAAACCAGCACCAGGGCTTTGTATCAAAAAATACCGGGTTTTGTGTAAATAGATTCTACAATACCTCAAACCAACGCCGTTTCTATGGTAATGGGGTTACTCAGTATTTTATGCACGGGGCAACTGTTGGCCACCTGTAATAAACGGTTCCGCTGCTCCTCCGGTAAATGATCCGGCAATTGTAGTTTACGCGTGATGCGGGTTGTATTGGCGGCTTCATCCCTTTCCAGTTCTACTTCCAGCGATACACCCGACACATCCCATTGTTTCCGGTCGGCATACATCCGAAGCGTGGCACAGGTACAGGCGCTTAATGCTGCAGCCAGCAATTCTTTGGGATTCAAACCCAGGTCTTTCCCGCCGCTTTCAACAGGCTCATCGGCTATGAGTACATTGCCGGAAGCTGATTTAATTTCTATCCGGTATAACTCCTTGCCGATAGAGGCAGATACTTTTGCCATGGTTTATTGTTTTATACGTGAAGGATAAGGCACAAATGCTGTTTCATCGCCGGGAATGGTATCAAAACCCCGCGCTGCCCAGCGTTGCTTGGCCGCTTCTATGCGCGACTTTTCTGATGACACAAAATTCCAGTCGATATACCGCTCTTCCGGAAATGGCTCCCCGCCGAAAATATAAATCACCGAATGCTCCAAAATGGTAAACGAACAGAGGCTGCTGTCTTTCGCTACCAGGATCTGTTTGGGTCCGTATACATGCCCCTCACTTTCTATACCTCCTTCCAGTATATACAAACCCGATTCGCCATACAGGTGCTTTCCGATGTCCAGTACCCGCTTTTCTGCACTGCGGATCTCCAGCATGTATAACGGACTGTATACCGGTACGGGCGACTGCCGGTCGAATGCAGCTCCTGCAATCAGCTTGTATGTTACCTGATCTGTTTCCCAGGATGGGATACGCTCTTTTTCCGCATGAAAAAATTCCGGTTCCATAGTCTCAAGTGCCTGTGGCAGCGCTACCCAGATCTGCAGGCCATGCAGCTCCTTGTCTGAATGCCGCAAACGTTCCGGTGTACGCTCGGAGTGAACAATACCCCTCCCTGCCGTCATCCAGTTCACCGCACCGGGATTGATCTCCACAGCATTACCCAGCGAATCGCGGTGCATGATGCTGCCTTCGAATAAAAAAGTCAGGGTCGACAACCCAATATGCGGATGGGGTAACACATCAAAATTCTCCCGCTCATGCAGTTTCACCGGACCCATATGGTCGATATAAATAAAGGGGCCTACCATTCTTTTCTGCCGGAAGGGTAATAAACGACCCACCATGAATTTGCCGATATCGGCAGCCCTTTCTTCGATAATGAGATTGATATTGGACATACAAACTTGTTTGATTTGGTATGAATGCATAGAAAAGTTACAACTTATTCCAGGAACCAGGAAGACACCGGTACACCGGTCTATTACCGGCCGGATCAAACATCGGATGGAACAACAGGCGGCCCATAGGGTTATCAGCGCTTCAGTAACCGGTCCCGCCACCGCAAAAAAGGCTGTTCCACCAGTCGATGTAACAGATAAGCCCCCAGCAGGCTGGTCGCCGTACAGATCAACAACAATATATTGGCATTCAGCTCATAGTCCTGCAGCGCTAACCGGGTGAGGTGAATAATGCCTTTATGTGTCAGGTAGATGCTGTAGGACAAGCCCGCCACCCAATGTGTTAAACCGGATGCGTGGCGGGATAAAAAACTATGCTTAATCACAGCATTCATCACCAGCAAACCATAACCCAGTGCCACCAATGGAAAACCCCAGACAGATGCGGGCCGGCTTTGCTGGTCGGCGCAGAGAAAATAAGCGCCTGTTAATACAGCCATTGCCAGCAAGAGCGCATAACCGCTTTTGGCTGCCAGTTGCTCCCACCATTGCTTCCGGAACACATAACAGGCGGCAATGGTTACACCGGCCAGCAAGCCATCCAAACGACTGTACGTTGGATAATAAATATGCTGGTACCAGTATTTCCAGGGTATATCACCATTGACATGCGGTTCGTACAAAGACCCATATGCATACCAGCGCCACAACAATCCCAGTACCAGTAAAGCCGGCAATAATATCCAGGCTTTAGCCCAGAAACGGGTGCGGTAAACAAGGATTAATACCATTGGCAGGAGGAGGTAAAAATGTTCTTCCACACAGAGCGACCAGGCATGGGAAAATGTACCATTGTCTTTGATATTCAGTCCCAGGTTTTGTGTAAACGTGAACAATTTCCAGATCGGTGGCAAGGCTTCCCTTTCCCGGAACAGGGGCCAGTATACGTATAACGCTACCGTAACCAGGTAGGCTGGCAGGATACGGAAAGCCCTTTTCATGAAAAACAAACGAAAAGAAATACCATTGCCCCGATGAATCTGTTCAAACAGTTGCGAGGCAATTAGAAAACCACTGAGCACAAAAAACAGGTCTACACCTGTCCATCCGAAAGCAGCCAGATCCGGCAACCAGGCTGGCTCGCCGCCACTGAGTATGAAATAATGAAAATAAAATACCATGGTAATGGCCAGGGCCCTCAAATGATTCAATCCATGTAAGGTTGGAGAGGCAGTAGCAACAGTATTTTTCAATTAAAAAAGTTGATCAGTGGAATATACTTGTTCGGGAGTTATTAAAGATAAAAAGGAATTAGTGTGGGGAAACAAGAATAACCGGATAAATTTTATACCGGTTGCAAGCCGCTGTTGGTTTATCCCGTGTATTCACCAGTAATGGAATCGGCTCAGGGCGGTCATTACTGCCCGGTATTGTTTGGTATCTGGTGTGAAAGATGAGTGGGAGAGGATTACAACTGGCAGCATCAAAGATTAAACTGCCGTCGTACTTCCACTTTCAAAAGTATAAACATATCTCGGTATAGCTAAAGGCGATGCTTTTTTCCCTTTGTTTAACGCTGCAATAATCTCGTCTTTGTAACGGGTATAGGCTTCATCACTAAATTTTTTTGCCTCATACCATCCAACCAGTGAGTTTATGGATAACTGTATTTGCATGGCATGGCCCGGAAAACCGGCCAGTGTGGTATACAAATCCTTAATCCGGTTTTCAATCAGGGAAGCCACCCATTTACTGGCTTCATCTTCATTATGTACGGTGGGAGTATTATGCCGCTCATGCAAATCCAGCGATTTGGCACCACTGGATTTATACAATTTGTAGTCCTTCTGTATTAGAGCCCAGTCATTCATATCTATTACATGCTGTTCAATCAGTTTCTGCACACATTCATCAGCAGCAGGATTACCAATACCATCCAATTCCTGGTAAATGGCTTTAATCCAGAGATTATCGCTGTCTGTTTCCGGATTCTTCAGTCGTTTTGCAGCATCCTTTACCACCTCACGATGCCTTGCTGTTGGTAAAAGTTGCCGCTGCACAACAGGTACCACAGCTGATTGCGGAATAGTTCTTACCCGAACACCCTCATTGACCATCCGTTGAACAGACATCAATTGTTTAACCTGTGGACTATTATTCGCCATCTCCTGAAGTCTGGGTAGTACCGACCCGTTAGAAGTCTCCCCCTTATCAGGCGATTCGGTTTTTGCCCCGCCCGTATGCTGCGACATTGATGAAGCAACAGACTGGTTTTGTACTGCAGGTTGTGGATGTGCGTGGATAGGCATATATGGATTGGAGAAACCTGGCTTCAATTATATCGGTATACAATTGAAGGCGGATTCTTTATTCAGTAAAATACAAAAAGCTTTGTGTAAACACACCAATGATTTTTACCTGCTTGCTTTAAGATGCACAGTCAGGTATTGCTAAGATTGCTTTTAGCAAATGAAGGTTTTGAGTATTAAGCTTTTATATAACCCAGCGCTTCCAGCTCAGCCTGATCGGGAACCAGCTTTGTTCTTCCATGGGCCAGTACATACAATCTGTCACTGATATCCAATACCTGCTGGTACAGATGATCGGTAATAACAAAACCCTTACCCGTTTTCTCTGCCAGCAGCAATTCCCGGATTCTTTCAACCTGTACCGGGCTAATATGTGTAAAAGGTTCATCCAGCAGCACAAACCGGGTATCCGCTTTGATCAGCGTATACAGTTCCACCAGTCTCCGGCCACCTCCCGACAACTGACCCACAGGGCTTTTATAGGCCGGTGCCAGTTCAGGAAACCAATACTCAAAACTGTCAAAATCCAGCGCATAATCGCGGAATACCTTTTGCAGGGTTAATGCAGCAGGAATGAAATGAAACTGCGGCAGGTAACGCAATAATGCTGGCCGGCTATAGGCTGCCGGATAGGAGCATTGATTGATGCGAACCGATTTTTCACAGGGTAATGTACCATATATAGCCTGCATCAAACTGGATTTACCCGATCCATTCCTGCCCAGCAGTCCGGTAATGGTACCGGTTTCAGCTTTCAGGTAAATGCCGGATAATATCCTCCGCTCCCCGAAATCCAATTGTATGCCGTCTGCTTCCAGTATATGCATTATTTCAGTTGATGGGTTAGTATGAGTAAAAGGAGAAAGAGCAGAAAATCAACAGCCAGCGTTACAGCCCAGAGCAGTTGTTTGGAATAACCCAGGTTCTGGTAATAATAATATTCGTGGCTTTTATAACTATTTACTACATAATAACTGATTCCCATAGTAGCTATCTTAAACCAGAACAATGTACCCAAGACAGATAATCCCGACCGCCATAAGATCAGCATAGAAACAGCATCCATGAGTACAGCAAACAAGAGAAAGCTGCTGTAAAATCTGCGGAATAAACGTAGGGATCTGGAGAAAGACATACCGGGTTCTTATAGCTAAATATACCGATTGAAGAAATCCCGATTTGTTAAAAATAGCAGCAGTAGTTCAGCACAATGCCTGTTCCGGCAAAGCAATTCAGCGATTGTTCCTGCGCATTTCCCGTACAATCCGATCGGTGCGGCGGTCGGCACGGGCATTCTGCAAGGATATCACAGCCCAGAAAGCAGCCGGCACCCATCCGATGATGGTTATTTGCAGGATCAGGCACAGGATCCCGGTGAATATTTTCCCGCGCAGCATAAAAGAAAGAAAAGGGAATATGATGGCAATTAAGGTCATGATAAAGTTTATCTATTCACTGATTCAATACTATTCAGACTCTAATAAAATTACAAAACACAAATCATATATTGTTATGCAGCGGGTACTGCCTGTTTATTTTTTGTTCAGGATGAAGGCAAAACAGATATAAGCAAAGCAGAAAAGCCCACTCCAGAGGTTTCATTAAAACATAAGTTATATTGGAAAGGGTGCTTGAATTAATTTTCCGGGAAAGGTTATAGCCATATTTATCATAGTTGGTTCTAATAATCTGGTGAAGCTTTGGAGACATATCCTGTATCATTTCTTCAAAAGCATTGGCTATTAATAGCTGCCGGTTTACAATAATGAGCCTGCCACTTCGTTGTCCCATCCGCAAGGGCTTTACAACTGCGGGGTTACCCGATGCTGCTACTGTGCATAAGTAATGTCCATGGTGGTCGAGAATGGGTGGGTGTATTTGCTGAGATAATCTCCAGGTAGCCGTATCGGTGAAGAGTTTCACCAGCGCATCGGTATCTTGTCCGAATAAACGCAAAATCAAAGTAACAATAAACACCACCGGGAACAGTAGCAACAGTATCCAAAAAGGATTGCTGATTCTACTCGCGAGAAAGCGATTGAGCATTTGAAGCAACCGATTGTTGTAAGTTCTGTCAATACTGGCATTCAAGTCCGTCCTAACGGATGTATAAAGCAAATACGCTGCTATGCAAATCCCAAACAAGGGTGCCGGAATAAAGAACCATTTACCCAGGCCTCCATCATAATACATGAGGGTTTCCGTTGCATGCACGGATACCTGAAGCAGGATAGCTAAGTTTAAAATAATACCGATCAGCAAAAATACCAGTGCCAGGCTTAGTGTTAACGGAGGCAAATGGTTGCCATTAATCCAAACCAATATCAGGGAAATATGAAATGCCACAAAATACCATAAAAGCGTCAGTCGATACCCGGAAGCGAAGGGGCTATAACACTCCAGGTCATCCATCGGATCAATGGGTTGATGGTAGGCATTGCCGTGGGTAATTAAACCGCCTACAAAAAGCAACAGTGATAGCAAATACACTGCACCTATCATGGTTTCAACAGGATTGGCATGAGCCTTCACACGTTTCAATACAACCATGATTGTGAGTAACAGTAGCAGTAAAGCTATGACCAGAGTTACGATAATGTACACGATTAGTTGGGATTATAGGCTTTATTAAAAGGACACTGCCCGGCTATTGCGGCCAGATCCTTTTTCCATTGGCCCTGAATACCAGCGCAGGGGCTTTGGATAAATAAGATTGCTGGAAGGTTTCGGTTTGTGTAAAAGCAGTCAGTTCGGCTGACAGTTTGTTCAGCAAGGCTGTACGATCCAGGTCCTTGTAAGTTTGTATCGGCAGTTTGAAATACATATCCGAGGGCCTAAATACAATGCGATTGAAAGTGGCATCAGCATGAACGCTTACATGCCGGCCAACAAGACAAATGCTGTTTTGCCCAGTAGATTCAAAAAGTTCAACCTCGTAAGTAGTAACGGGTTCTTTGGGACCTGGTTCCCGGCATATACCCGTGAGCCATTGTTCTATACTGCTTGCCTGGGATACCGGGACATCAAAGGGTGGAAATACGTCATCTTCTACGCTCACATCAACAAAGGTCTCCGTAGTTGTTTTTAACATGTCTGGCTCCCGCTTTTGTTGACAGGCGCTGATCAGACCGATCAGTAAAACAGTCCAGATACTTTTTGTTTGATGCATAGCAAAGGTTTAAAGTATTCACTACGTTCCATGAAGCCAACCATCCGGGGATCTATCCTTTGAATCTTCCCTCCTGTTCCATTCTGCGGTACATATCCAGTTGCCCCTGTTTGTACCCCGATCTCTTGCCCAGCCAATACGCCAAGCCAAACAGTAAGGCCGGTAAAAGAAGCATAATGAATAATTCCTGTG
The DNA here is from genome assembly GCA_009996675.1 of Chitinophagaceae bacterium. Taxonomy (GTDB): domain Bacteria; phylum Bacteroidota; class Bacteroidia; order Chitinophagales; family Chitinophagaceae; genus Sediminibacterium. The sequence goes on along the minus strand of JAACZQ010000031.1, from coordinate 56,664 downwards.
CGCCTAAATTGCCCATGGTGGTTTGATTGAAAGGATGAATGTATTTGTGTTCAATGGTGCCTTACAGCACTGGGTTTAAGGGGGGGGGTGAAAAGATAGGAAAAAATATAGTTACAGCCAATAGCTGGTACATAAGCCGGAAGCACACCTACCACAAAATCATAAGGCACCATTACATGCCTATAGTTCAATCACGCACGCTTGTCAAGGTCCATGCTTCAGGAACAAAACTACTATCCCAGGGGTGGGAAAAAACCTTGTATCCCTTGTACAAGGTTTACTAAGCGCATGACATTCAGTAAGATCCGATCAAAAAAAACTGGTGTGAATCGGTTAAACAAGCCAAAAACCTTGTACCCATCGGTTCTGCAGGCAGTTGAATCGCAGACGGACCGTAGTGGAAGCGATGTTGGATCGGTTCTAACCGATCAGTTATCGGTTGCAACCGATGATTCATCGGTTATAAGCGATCATTCATCGGTTACAAGCGCTGACTAACCGATGCAACTACAGTAAACAAGCGCTTACAGTACGGTTCGTGTACAGTGAGTAACCGGCGAGACCTGATTTAACCCTGTGTCTGCCAATGATATACAACCCTGAAGAAATACCCGTCACTCAATTATTTTTGTAAAAACTGATTCGGCCTTATTCCCATTATTTCATTGAAATTATTACTGAAAGTGGGGAGGCTTTCATACCCCACCGCATAAGACACTTCACTCACATTGCTACCGGGCCTGATGAGCATTTCTACGGCTTTCACCATGCGAACCAGTTTCACATACTGACTAAAAGGCAATAGCAATTCTTTCTGAAACAACCTGGACAGTGTTCTTTCGCCAATACCAAATCTGCCAGCAATATCCGGCATACTGAATTTCTCATGCACATGTGCCTGTATATATTCGGTCACGGGAGCCAGTTGCGGATGCGCAGTAGTAGGCAATGTGAGGTTGATCTTCATTTGTGCCTGTTGTGGCAGTAACTGCTTCAATGCTTCCAGAAAACTGATCTCATGCGTTGTGGCTGTATCTTCCAGGTTAAACTTTTCGGTATAAGTGATCATCTGCCGCAGTAATGCGCTGGCATAAAAGACACTCACCTGGTCATAGAAGAGATCATCCAGGCCACTGCAATCGAGATACAGCGAACGGAAAATAATATTAATCGACTCAGTAGCCACCCGGTGTTCCACGCCCATAGGAATCCAGGCCGCGTGCATGGAAGGAATGTACAGAACTTTGTCCCCTATGTACAGCCGCATGATACCATGTTCTGCATAAATCAACTGTCCCTTCCGGTGTGAATGCCATTCCGTTTGGCTCCAACCTAAGCGTGCATGGAAAGCGCAGTCCTTCTTATCATATATTCTGACGCTGGCTTCGCAATTGATGGGCTTATGTTTCATGTGGCGAAATTGAATAAATCTTTGTCGGTTGATAATAAACAGATACTTCTGCCCCGCTGTAGCTTTGTCCTGTCAAAAATAAACGCTATGCAAAAGATAAACAGAAAGTATTTTTTACACAAGACTGCTTTAGCCATTGCGGCAGTAGCGAGTAAGCCCCTCCTGGCTTTAGAACGGACAACCCACAAAACCCAAACCCGTTTCAGGCTGATCCGCCATGCCACCGTACTGGTAGAACTGGCTGGTAAGAAAATACTGGTTGACCCCATGCTGAGTAGTAAAGAAGCCCTTGACCCCATTCCCAATGCAGCCAACAGTTTGCGTATTCCCATGGTTGATCTGCCATTTGGCGATAAAGTGCTGGCCCAATTACTACAGGATATAGACGCCGTACTGGTAACCCATACCCACCGCGATCACTGGGATATTGCCGCACAGACACAAATACCCAAAACAAAACTGATTATTTGTCAACCTGCCGATCTTACCAAAATAAAAGAACAGGGCTTTTCCAATGTTGTTGCTGTTGACCAGACCTGGGAGTGGAACCAGATTACCATTCATCGAACCAATGGACAGCATGGAACCGGAGAAGTAGGCAAAAGAATGGGAACCGTATCCGGCTTTGTCATCGGTCATCAACAAGATAAACTGTATATAGCCGGAGATACCATCTGGTGTGATGATGTAAAACAAGCCATTACTGAACATCAACCTTCCCATATTATGGTGAATGGTGGCGGTGCACAGTTTCTGCAGGGCGATCCCATTACCATGACCACCCATGATGTACTTAAGCTTGCATCATTTACCCAAACACCCATTACCGTTGTGCACCTCGAAACCATTAATCATTGCTACCAGCGGCGGAAGGATTTTATCGAAGCAATTACCAACCAACATTTACAAAACCAGATACAGGTACCCAATGATGGTGATTGGAAAACCATCTGATTAAAAAAAAATTAATGATGCGATATCAAATAGTTAATGCCTTCAGCAACAACGGAGAAGGCGGTAATCCTGCTGCAGTAATCATCAACCAGTCATTAAACGGCTCTGAAAAGCAGGCAATAGCGGCACAGATTGGCTTTTCTGAAACAGCTTTTCTGCAAAGCAGGAATAATCAGTTACACATTGAATTTTATACCCCTAATAAGCCCATTGCTTATTGCGGACATGCCACTATTGCTTCCGTGAATATTTTGCGCAAACAAAATCTCATTGACAATGGCTCCTATATACTCCACACGAATGAAAACGATATCCCTGTCATCATTAACGATAGCAGCGTATACATGCAGCAGGCTTACCCGGTATTTGAGCAGGTATCTTTTACTACGGTAGCAGCTATGCTCAATATTCCTGAAAGCAAAATTGTCGACGCAGTCATAGCCAGAAACGGAGTAGGCTATTTACTCATCGAATTAGCAGACGACGACTTGTTGTATAACCTGCAAACGGATGAAAAAAAGGTATACGATTATTCTGCAAAAGAGGACCTGATCGGCATTTATCCTTTTGTGCAAACACCTGAAAAACTGCTCAGCCGCATGTTCGCGCCTTACTACAATATCCGGGAAGAAAATGCAACAGGAATGGCCGGGGGCCTATTGGGAGGCTGGTTGCATCACCGGAGTAATGGAGAGACAGGCGACTGGCATATAGAACAAGGACATGCTGCCACCCAACCTACCAGGGGTTATTTACAGGTCCATATCAGGCAAGAAAACAATTCCTATGTCGTATTGGTGGGCGGAGAAGCAGTTATACAGCAAGAAGCAACCCTTACCATGCTTTAGCAAAAAGTTCAACACAAGTCTTATTTATGAACAGCGGGCATAGATTACACAGCAATTTTCTGCGTATCTATGCCCGCTGGGGTTTTAGTAGATTTGAGCTGATTGGTTATTGATGATTCCGGACTAAGGCTGCCCCTTATACCTGGGATCATAATCCACCATCCATTCAATACCATATTTATCGCGGAACATGCCAAAATAAGAACCCCAGGGACTATCCGAAATAGGCATTTCAACCTCTCCGCCCGCAGAAAGACCCTGGAAGAGTTTGTCGGCTTCCTCTTTAGTTTCCGCACTGATGGAAATTTTACTCCTATTCTCTCTTTCATTGGTCCGGCCCAGCATTTCCGGAACATCATTCCCCATTAAAATATTCTTGCCAATGGGCAGTGCTATGTGCATGATTTTATTGGCCTCGTGCTCTGCTACCGTAAAGCCCGGAACCGACAGGTCTTTAAAACGCATGACCTGGGCAAAGTCGCCACCAAAAACTGATTTATAGAAATTAAAGGCTTCCTCAGCGTTGCCGTTGAAGTTGATGTGTGGATTGATGAGTGCCATGGTAGTTGATTTTAACCAAATGTACTGCTCCCGGATAAAAACCCTCCGATATAAATGCGTCAAAAATGGGGTGTTTTGCGACAGCAAACAGGTAAATTATACCCGCTTCTCCTTGCAGATACCGCTTTGGTTATTTATATTGGTAAAATTCCTCAACACAAATCACCTTATGTACAAAAGCATACTGCCTGCCCTTTTAGTTTTACTGGTTGCCTGCGGCGAATCAAAAACAACCGACAAACAAACAGCAGCCTCATTAAATACAATCGCTGAAAATTATGTCCGGCTGGGATTGGATATTGGCCGCTATGATGAGCGTTTCGTAGATGCCTATTATGGCCCCGATTCATTGAAACCCACCGGTACCAGGGCTGCAGTATTCCCCAAAGACAGTTTTTTAACGGCTGTTGCCTCCCTCCAGAAACAACTTAGTGCATTCGACCATAACCCCAACGACACCCTGGCCAAACGTGCTGCCTGGATACGTTCTCAACTGACCGCATTTGAGAGCCGGTTAAAACTATTGAGTGGCGATTCCGCCAGTTTTGAGGAGGAATGTAAACAGATGTATGGCGTAAGCGTTCCCAGCTACGACTCCCTGCATTTCAAGAACATCATTCAGCAACTGGATCAATTACTGCCGGGCAAGGGCCCCGTGAACGATCGGTTCCAGCAGCTGGCCAATCGTTTTATCATTCCCAAAAACAAACTGGATACCGTTATGCAGGCAGCCATTGCCGAATGTCGGAAGAGAACAAAGCAATATTACCAGTTACCCGCAACAGAAAGTTTTACCCTGGAGTTTGTTAATAATAAAGTATGGGGTGGCTATAACTGGTACAAGGGCAATTACCAGAGTGTGATACAGATTAATACCGACCTCAACATATTCATCGACAGGGCCATTGATGTGGGCAGTCACGAAAGCTATCCCGGTCACCATGTTTACAATATGCTGTTGGAGCAAAATCTCTACCGGGCTAAGGGATGGCCGGAAATTTCCCTCTATCCCCTTTTCAGTCCCCAATCTTTGATTGCAGAAGGAAGTGCCAATTATGGCATTGATCTGGTATTCCCGGATGATGAAAAAATTAATTTTTCCAAACAGGTTTTACTGCCAATGGCCGGGCTGGATACCACGGGCATCAGTACGTATTTCAAGGCACTTTCATTGAGAGAGGAACTGGGTTATGCCCGTAATGAAGCCGCCAGGGGATTGATCAATAAAACCCTGACAGAAACAGCAGCCATCCACTGGCTCAAAAATTATTCCCTGATGAATGAAGAAGCAGCTAAGAAAATCATCAGCTTTATTCAACTCGACCGGACCTACTTAATCAATTATACAGTTGGGAAAGACCTGGTAAAAAAATATATAAAAGCGAAAGCAGGCACAGATCGCAATAAGCAATGGGAGGCATTTGGTTGGATACTGAGTAACCCGGTGATACCGGGTGATCTTGCGCAATAACTAAGCAATGAGATATCTGTTATACCCATTCTAATAGTTCACAGGTCATCCCTTGGTTGTGCAGTGTAGCGCTAAAATGGATTGCTTCCTTGCAGTGTCTCCTGAAGCAGGAAGAGACGCTGTATCTTACACAATCAAGGGTGCTGTATTTACTTTCACCATCTCCCATGTAGCGTAACACCCGGTGCGCAGAGTCCCCCTTCGGGGAGACATCTGCGAAAAAGTTGAATCGAATTATCGGAGACACGCTGCGGAGACGGAATCTGTTATGATTTGAAAGTAGTAATTGAAATAATCATCCAAACATTCAGTTGGGACTAACAAAGGCAAGAAAGGGCAAGTAAAGGCAAATAAAACCTGCTGATAATCAATGTACACCTGGCTATCCCGCCGTTGGCGAGATGACTCGCTAATGCTCCTTACTTTCCGATACAAAACTTACTAAAAATAAAATCCAGCTGATCTTCATTGGTGATTTCACCTGTGATCAGTCCCAGGTAGTGCAGACACTGGCGGATATCCAGGGCCAGCAGATCACCGGGTACCCGGTCCTGCAAACCGGACTGTACATCCTGCAGCGATTGGGAGAGTTTTTGCAAAGCATCGAAATGACGGGCATTGGTAACAATGGTGGCTTCGGCTTGCAGGTCGCCGCTGATGGCTTTCTGTTCAAGTGCCTGTTTGAGTGTATCAATACCCGTATTGTTCTTGGCAGAGATAAAGAGCATGCCGGGGATGGACAATAATGCCTGAACCTGCGCGGGAGAAGCGCTGTCGGCTTTGTTGGCCACCAGCAGGTACTGGATTTGTTTGGCTTCCAGTTGTTGTTGTATGTCGCGGATGGCGGATGGATCGGTCTGGTTGATATCGAAGAGATAAAGCACCAGGTCGGCGGCATGCATTTTCTCCAGACTTTTCTCCACCCCTATCTGTTCAATCGTATCACTGGTATGTTCGCGGATACCGGCGGTATCAATCAGGCGGAAGAGTACGCCATGGATATTAATCACTTCTTCAATGGTATCGCGGGTGGTGCCGGCAATATCGCTTACGATGGCCCGGTCTTCATTCAGTAAAACATTCAGCAAAGTAGATTTGCCGGCATTGGGTTTGCCAATAATGGCCACTTGCACTCCATTGCGGATCACATTACCCAGTTTGAAGGATTGTAACAACCTGTTTACTGATCCATCCAGTTCGGTCATGAGGTGCTGCAATTGCGTACGATCGGCAAACTCCACATCTTCCTGGGAGAAATCCAGCTCCAGTTCAATGAGTGCGGAGAAACGGATCAGTTGTTCGCGCAGGTGGGATAGATCGGAGGAAAAGCCTCCACGCATATTGTTCAGTGCGGTACGCCGACTGGCTTCGGTATTGGCGGCGATTAAGTCGGCCACCGATTCGGCCTGTGCCAGGTCGAGCTTACCATTCAGAAAAGCGCGCTGGGTAAATTCTCCCGGTTTGGCTACCCGCGCGCCCAGGGCTGTAATAGCGGCTATTACCTGTTCCTGTACAAAGGGAGAACCATGACAGCTGATTTCAATCACATCTTCCCCTGTATACGATTTAGGGCCCTTAAACAGTGCCAACACCACTTCATCCAGTATTTGTCCGTTCTGCTTCAGAAAACCCACGTGCAGGGTATGGGAAGCTTGCTGGCTAAGGTCTTTGGAGGGGAATAAACTGTTCAGTATGGGGAAGCTCTGTTTCCCGCTCACACGTATCACGCCAATAGCCCCTATACCCGGCGGTGTTGCCAATGCCACAATGGTATCATCCCACCCATGCAAATGCGCTGCCATACTGATTGTTTGTGCAAAGGTAGGTCTTTGAGGTTTTTGGTTTTTAGTTTATGGTTTGGAGTTTTGTTTAGAGCCCATTCAAACCAAAAACCTTAAACTAAAAACCATAAACCATCAGCATCATTCAACCCTAAACGTAATACTCTGTTTATGCCGGTAAATCACTTTATGACCATTTTGTTCGGCGGGGATCCAGTTGGGGCCTTTCTGGATCACGCGTACGGCTTCTTCTTTGGTTCCATAACCAGGATCGGTTTCAGCACGCACATCACTCACCTGACCGAGTTTATTAACGATGAACGATACCACAACGGTATACACACCCGGAGGCGCACCGTTTTCAGCTGGTAATTCGGCATTGAGCTGGCGTTCGAGGAAGCGGCGCCATTCACCAATACCACCGGGGAAACTGGCAGCAATTTCCACTGTTGTGAAGATCACATCGTAATCAGGTTCCTGCTTTACCGGTGCAGCAATGCCTTTGATGCCCTGTTCTACGGGTGGTGTTACAATACCAATATCATCGGCACCATCCTGTTTAATATTGCTGATCTTTACGTTTTCATAATCTTCTACCGGCTTCATTACTTCTTCTTCTTTTACATCCTTATCATCGGTTATTTTGGGTGCGGTAAGAATTTCTGTTGCGATCTTTTGTTCTTCAACAGGTTTAGGTTTGGGCAATTCCGGCTCAGGTTCCGGTTCTTTTAATTTAGCAAGATTAACATCAGTCACTACATCGAGTGTTTGATTTTTATTGTCCGATTTACGCGCAAATAGTCCGGCCATCATGGCCATGCCGCAGATGAGTACCATTGCCAATACTGCACGCGTCATGCGTCGTCCATACTGTTTGCGCAATTCATAAGCACCATAATCTTTGTTACGGTTTTCGAACAGAATATCCAGGATATCTGCCCGTAGAATCTCTGTCTTTTCCATAGCATGTAGTTTTTTAATAGGATGCTGATGGATGGAGATTCCATAAGGAAAGAGATGTGTTGGTTTTTAGTTTTTGGTTTCTAGTGTATGGTTTATGGCTTGTCGTTTTTAGTTAACGTATTTTCTTCCTTGCAGCTACATGTTTGTATTTAATCAGCAAACATGCTTCACAACACTAGCAGCTAGAAGCTAGTAGCTAGCTTTAGTTAACGTACTTTCTTCCTTGCAGCTACATGCTTGTATTTAATCAGCAAACATGCTTCACAACACTAGCAGCCAGCAGCTAGTAGCTAGCAGCTTTCTTCTCCTCAATTCGCAGCAAAAAAAAATCCCCTGCACTGCAGAGGATTTTTTTATACAAAGAAGATTGAATTATTCTTCAGATACCATGAAAGTAATGCTTTGCTTGTGGCGGTAAATTACGTTACGGCCATTCTGCACAGCGGGCTTCCAGGAGGGTCCTTTTTTGATAACGCGAACGGCTTCATCTTTGGTACCATAGCCGGGATCGTTCTCGGCCTGTACTTCAGAAATACCACCGTTTTTGTCCACGATAAATGACACGATCACCGTGTATTTGCCGGGAGGTGCACCGTTTTCAACGGGCAGGTCGCGGTTCAGGTTACGTTCCAGGAATTTAGACCAGGCTGGTATACCACCGGGGAATTCGGCGGGGATCTGTACTACGGTAAATACTTTATCGTAGTCTTCTTCCTGCTTGGGTGCTTCTACTACACCAGTACCCTTGGCTTCAACGGGCGGAGCCACAATACCTTCGTCTTTTGCACCTTCCTGGTTGATGGTACCAATCTTGGTATCTTCCAGTTTTTCCACTTCCTTGATCTCTTCTTCAGGTTTCACTTCTTCATCCTTCACAATTTTGGGAGGGGTGAATTTGGTGATCTCCACTTTAGGTGGCTCCTGTTTGGGAGGAGGCGGTGGTGGTGGTGGTTCGGGCTTTTTATCTTCCTGCTTCACATTGTCCAGGTTTACGTCTTCTACAAAGACTTCGGCCTTGTTTTTACTGGAAGAGTTTGCAAGCATCGAACCGAAAAGGAACAACAGGCATATCAGGATCATACCCACCAAAGCGTAAGTAATACGCTTATTGTAGGTCTTGCGGAGGTCGTACGCACCGTACTCCTTGTTTCTACCCTCGAAAATGATATCGAGAATGTCCGCTGATAAAATTTTATTGATGTCCATTGTCAGTTCTTTAATAAGTATGATTCATATTTCGGATAATTCCACAAATCAGTTGGAAGCAGAAGGGGCATTGGCCGCTTCAGACGCTTTAATCAACTGTTCCTCAATGGGTAAAATATCTACCAGGGCGTACTTTTTGAGTACGTTGATGGACATTTCATCCAGGATATCCACCAGGTTACGGTAGGTACTTTCAGAGGAGGCTTTCAGAATCACCACCAGATCCTTTTCCGGGGTACGGCTCTTTTTATCGAGCAATACGGTACGGATATCATGGAAATTAGATGATTTGAAATTGGAAGCGGAATTATCCAACTGGCCCTCATAGTAGAACACGTTATTGTCCTTACCCAGAAGCAGGGTGATAACACCAGATTCCTTCGCCTTGTTCTGATCCTCCGGTTTGTCAGCATCCTTCGGCAGGAATAATTTCATAGCCGTAGGTTGACTCATGGTGGTTGTGAAAATAAAGAATGTGATGAGTAGGAAGCCCAGGTCTACCATGGGCGTCAGGTCAACACGGGTAGAGAGTTTCTTCCCTTTCTTGACCCCGGGGCCCTTTTTGTGGCCCCCGCTACTCGAGGTATCCATTTCTGCCATATCAATAGCATTTTGGTTTCGTGAGTAATTGATTAACCCCTTATCGGACTGTGTTGAATATTATTCTTCACGTTTTTCGCCCGACATGGTACGCTTCCACAGTTCTGATCCGGTCGGTACACTCTCAGGATTGGTGATCATCTGGAACTTCAGTTCATCATTTTTCTTGAAAGCATCGATTACCGACTTGAATGCAGGATACTTGGCTGCGTTATCGCCCTTAAGCAGCAGATTCATTTTCTTCCCCATATAAGCATCCTTGATGACACGCATCCAGGTTACCAATTGGTTATCGCTTGAATCTTTCACCGGGATACCGGGTAAACGGTCGCCCTTACGCTGTTCTTCGGGTATGGAAAGAAACTGGCTCAATGAACTGAAAGGAGCACCATAGAAACCGGCTTTCTTAAAAGCGGCCACATTCAGGCCCAGGTTCATGGTATTATTCAGTGTATTGGCTACCGTTTCTTTTACTTGTTCATCATCCATCGAAAGAAACACCTTCCCATCTTTATCGATCGTGATCAGCACCAGGTCCTTATCCGGCGCTACTTTGGCTGCCACCGAATTGGGGGTGGTAACCGCAATGGCTTCTGCGGGTTTGAACTTGGTGGTAAGAATAAAGAACGATAACAGCAGAAAGGCCACGTCACACATCGCCGTCATGTCGATGTTCGTACTCTTCCGAGGTAATTTGGCTCTTCCCATTTTGTTTTATTTAGTTGTATTCACTGATTAGATTCAAAACTTGGATTATTCCACACAAATAATTTTCGATTATTTGTAGTTGGCTGCAAAGCTTTGAGTTAAAGTGAATCCAGACTCATCAATACCAAATGTGATGGCATCGATACGGGTAGTAAATACGTTATACATGATGATCGCGATAGCGGAAGTACCGATACCCAGGGCTGTATTATACAGGGCCTCAGAGATACCTTGTGACAGTTCACGGGCAGCTTCTCCACCACCTTCATCACCCAGTTTAGAGAATGAACGGATCATACCCAGTACGGTACCAAACAGACCCAACAGGGTTGCTACAGAAGCAATGGTTGACAGGAATACCAGGTTCTTTTCCAGCATAGGCAGTTCCAGTGCAGTTGCTTCTTCTACTTCTTTCTGAATATTCAGCACTTTCTGCTCGGTAGCCAGTTCAGTATTCGTGATCATTTCTTTGTACTTACGCAGACCTGCTTTCATTACATTACCCACAGAACCTTTCTGCTTGTCGCACTCAGCCAAAGCCTTGTCAACATCTTTGTTGGCCAGGTGGAACTGTACTTTACGCACAAACTCAGCTACATTTCCTTTACCGGTAGCGCGGGAAACAGTCAACAGTCTTTCAATAGAGAAAGTCAGTGCAGTCAGGAAAGTACCAATCAGGATCGGTACTACGATACCACCTTCATACATTTTGGTGAAAGTACCCTTGGGACCATGGTGGGCAGGCCAGAACCAATGGCTGGAATCAGGATCAGGTGTAGTAAAGTTGCTAGCATTACCCAGCACAAAACGCCAGATAATATAACCACCCAGGATACAGGCGATGGGGGCAATGGATGCAATCAGGTTACTGCTCTTCTTTGGTTGAACAGATGTGCCACTCTTCGGAGCTGCTGTTGCAGTCGGTTTTGTCTCAGCCATGATTCGATTGATTTTTGTTTTAAAAAATAAACAGTTGGTTAAAAAATTCCTCGCAATGCTAATGAAAAATGTTTTTCAATGCGCAAACATTATTTCAAAAGTTCCTGAAAGGGGCTTACAAATTAGGTATTTTCCCGAAAGCGGCAAATTTGATTCGGCAAAAACCAGCAAATCTGCCCCGGTCCGGGAATCGGCAAGGTAAGGGAATCCGGGATCTAAACAACCCCTTTTCACCGATTCCATTTCGGCCTTTTACCATTCATCCACCGGGGACCAAAAAAAAATTTACGGATAACGTAACAGGTTTATCTTTAAGGATTCATCTAAAAATTTCAACTGAAACAATGAGAAACCTAATGCTGACTGCTGCGCTCATGGCAACTACCATGTCCATGGCCCAGACGAGAGACACAGCACAGGCCCCCCGCCCCGCAGGCGTCGGCAACTTCCCCGGACTGGGCGCTGCCGGACCGGTTCGCCAGGGACCACGTGCTTACAAAGACGTTATTACCAATAAAGCCATTTCCCAGAAAGGGATGTTTACGGTGCACAAAGTAGAAGACAAATACTACTTTGAAATCCCCAACAACCTCTTACAGCGTGAAATTCTTGCAGTTACACGTTACATTAAAGTACCCGCCGCCAGTGGTGGCCGTGGTGTTTACGGTGGTGAAGTGGCCAACCAGCAAACACTGGCTTTTGAAAAAGGCCCCAACAGCAATGTCTTCCTGCGTGTGATCACCCTGGTGAATGCCGCCGACCCCAAAGAAGATATCTACAAAGCCGTTACCAATTCCAACCTCAATGCCATCGCCAGCTCCTTCCCCATTGCCGCTTTTGGCAAGGACAGCGCCAGCGTGGTTATTGACGTAACCGATTATTTCAAAGGCGACAACCAGGTGGTTAGCATTAATCCCAATGTAAAGCGCTCCCTGGGTCTTACCATGATTGCCGCCGATCGCTCCTATATCGAGCGCATCAGCACCTACCCCATCAACACAGAAATCCGTACCGTTAAGACCTTTAACGCCGGTGGTGCTCCAGGTGGTATCTCTATCCCTGGTCAGGGTGGTGGCTCCAGCGTACCTGCCGCGCAAGCTTCCGGTGCCGTTACCATTGAACTGAATACCTCCATGCTGCTCCTGCCCGAAAAACCCATGACACCGCGCATTGCCGACAGACGTGTGGGTTACTTCACAGACGATTATGTGCTGTATGAAGACGGTCAGCAGAAAGTAGAAAACAAAGAATTCGCTGTTCGCTGGAGACTGGAACCCAAAGATGAAGATGTAGAAAAATGGAAGCGTGGTGAACTGGTTGAACCCAAGAAACCCATCATTTACTACATCGATCCCGCTACTCCCAAGCAGTGGAGACAACACCTGATCCTGGGTGTGAACGATTGGCAGAAAGCTTTTGAGAAAGCCGGTTTCAAAAATGCCATCCAGGGTAAAGAATGGCCTGAGAACGACACCACCATGAGCCTGGAAGATGCCCGTTTCTCAGTGATCCGCTATTTCGCTTCTCCCACTGAAAATGCTTATGGCCCCAATGTACACGATCCCCGCAGTGGTGAGATCCTGGAAAGCCATATCGGCTGGTACCACAACGTAATGAAGCTGGTACACGACTGGTATATGATCCAGACCGCCGCCGTTGATCCCCGTGCCCGCAGCATGAAGTTCAGCGATGACCTGATGGGCGACCTCATCCGTTTCGTGTCTTCTCACGAAGTAGGTCACACCCTGGGTCTGCGTCACAATATGGGTAGCAGCAGCAAAACACCGGTTGAAAAACTGCGTGACAAAGCCTGGGTGGAAGCCAATGGCCATACTGCTTCTATCATGGACTATGCCCGTTTCAACTACGTAGCACAGCCCGAAGACAATATCAGCAAAGCCGGTCTCTATCCCCGTATTGGCGACTACGATCAGTGGGCCATCCGCTGGGGTTATGGTCATATCCCCGGAAACTCTGAAGAAGAAGTAAAAAACAACAGCAGCAAGCTGGTGACAGAAACTTTGAAAGCCAATCCCCGTGCCTGGTTTGGTACGTATGAGGGCGGTAACCAGGCCGATCCCCGCAGCCAGAGTGAAGACCTGAGCGATAACGCGGTTAAAGCCAGCGATTATGGTATCAAGAACCTGCAGCGCATTCTTACCAACCTGACTGAATGGACCAAAGAAGAAGGCGACCAGAACGAAAATATCGCCAACATGTACGGTCAGCTGCTGGGTCAGTTCCGTCGTTATGTAGGTCATGTAACCCGCAACGTAGGTGGTGTATATGAAACCTTCAAAACCTCTGCCCAGAATGAGCCGGTATATGAACCCACGCCCAAAGCCATGCAGAAAGATGCCCTGGATTTCCTGAACCGTCAGGTATTCCAGACACCCAAATGGCTGCTGGATAAAAATATCTGGAACAAGATCAATGCACCGGGTACAGCTGATCCCCTGGCTTCTGCTCAGGAAGGCGCCCTGTCTGGTCTGTTAACCCTGGATCGTCTGAACCGTATGCAGTACAGCGCTGAGCGTTTCGGTGCTGATAAGGCTTACAGTGGTCTGGAAATGATCAACGATCTGCAAAACGATCTGTTCAGCGAACTGAAATCAGGTAAGGCAATCGACAACTACCGTCGTATGCTGCAGAAGAGCTATGTAGAGAAACTGGATAATATCCTGAATCCTGCTGCTCCTGCTGGTGGTATCACCATTAGTTTCGGTGGTCCGAACCCCTATGCTTCCGGTGCCAACAGCCGCAGCGATGTTTACAGCATTGCCCGTGCCCAGCTGGTACAACTGCGTAGCCAGGTAACAGCCGCCGCAGCCACCAACCCCGACAGGATGAGCAAGATTCACCTGCAGGACCTGGCTGAGAAAATCAAAAAAGCCCTGGAACCCAATAAATAAGTTCCGGCATGCATAAAAAAAACCGCAACAGTTGTTGCGGTTTTTTTTATGTCAGAACGCAGATGCCGGATCTTAGATCTTTGATTTTTTGATCTTTGATTTTTTGATTTATGGAAATGGACTAAAAGCCAACAAATTACCCCTCGATTCTATTCTTACTCACTACTGACTATTCACTACTCACTTACCCACCAACCCCATCATTGCCATTCTCCCCGATAATGGTTATCTTGTGTAAAATGCATGCCTTATGCTGGAACCATGGCGCACTGGGAAAGTGATTCAGATTATAGATGCTACCCCCTCTACCCGGCGTTTCTGGATTGAGATACCGGAACTGGCTTCTTTTGATTTCAAACCCGGACAGTTTGTAACCCTCGACCTGCCCATACATGAGAAAAAGAATAAGCGCTGGCGCAGCTATTCCATTGCTTCAGCACCGGATGGTACCAATATCATTGAGCTGGTGATTGTATTGCTGGAAGACGGCGCCGGCACCAATTACCTCTTCAAGGAAATACAGGTAGGCTCAGAACTGGTATTGAGAGGCCCCCAGGGTGTTTTTACCCTACCGGAGACCCTGGACCGCGATTTATTCCTGATCTGTACCGGTACGGGTATTGCACCCTTCCGATCCATGGCCCACTACCTGCACAAACACCGCATACCACATCAGAACATACACCTGATTTTCGGCTGCCGTAAAAACGGCGACTGTCTCTATGGCCCCGAACTGAAAGCCCTTGAAGCGCAGGAGCCCGGATTTCATTACCATCCCGTGTTTTCCCGGGAAGAAAGTGTACACGAGGGCGCCTATACAGGCTATGTACATGGCGTATATGAAGCCTTGCTGCAACAGCAGAAAAACCCCGCCTACTTCTTTTTATGCGGCTGGAAGAATATGATTGATGAAGCCAAACAACGCATTATTGCCCTGGGCTACGACCGGAAAGATATTCACCTGGAATTATACGGATAAACCCCTATTCAGGGCTTCCGGGCAATCATGATGCAGTAGTCGAAAATAAAATCATGCTTGTATACCCCGCTGTGTACCAGATCAAGCCCCCGGCCGGTTAACCTGGCCTCATAGTCGGGCAGGTCCATCTGCACCGGGTGCAGCAGATCACCGGGGATCCATTGAAATATTTTTTTCAGGAAAGTATTGCGATGCGCATCGGTGGATACCACCAGGGTGCCACCGGGTTTTAATGCCTGCACCAGCCTGTCGTAGCTCAGTTCCAGGTCGTTCACATGGTTGATGGCATTCAGGCAAAAGATCAGGTCGAACTGCGCCGTTTTATCCAGTACTTCCAGGGGAAGTTGTTCAAATTGTACCCAGGGATATTGTTCGGGCCGGAAATGCGGAAGGCTGCCATATTTATCCAGTAAAGGATCAATAGCCGTTACCCGGTCCTGTTCCAGCACCATGTAAACACCAGCGGGACCACATCCGGCATCCAATACCTCCTGGCCACGGTTCACCGATACCCATGGCGCGATATCCGCCAGCATGGTATGCCAGTACCGCTGTTTATCACGGGTATACGCAGACACATCCTTATGCCGCAGGTATCGCTGCCACCAGCGGTATTCCAGTTGCTGTGCGAGCCGCCATTTCCAGTTCTTTTTGGGGGCCATAGGGACTGCTTA
Source organism: Chitinophagaceae bacterium (assembly GCA_009996675.1). Classification (GTDB taxonomy): domain Bacteria; phylum Bacteroidota; class Bacteroidia; order Chitinophagales; family Chitinophagaceae; genus Sediminibacterium. The sequence goes on along the minus strand of JAACZQ010000031.1, from coordinate 40,657 downwards.
AGCGATGGCCTGGTTCACAATCTGTAATACCTGATCCATGGGGATCCTTTCCTGAACCATGGTATCGCGGTAACGGATGGTAACCATATTGTCTTCCTTCGTCTGGTGATCAATGGTTACACAGAAAGGGGTACCAATGGCATCCTGTCTGCGGTAACGTTTACCAATGGCGTCTTTCTCCTCGTAGAAACATTTGAAATGCGGCTTACAGGCATTCATGAGTTCACGGGCTATTTCGGGGAGACCGTCTTTCTTCACCAGGGGCAAAATGGCCAGCTTATTCGGAGCAATCCTGGCAGGGATACGCATCACGACGCGGCTGTCGGTACTACCATCTTCCTTGGTAAGGGTTTCCTCAGCATAAGCGTGGCTTAATACCAGGAGGAACATACGATCCAGGCCGATGGAAGTTTCCACCACATAAGGAATATAATTGCCATAGGGTTTACCGGTAGCAGGATCTACATCACTGTCGAAATACTGCTGCTTCTTACGGCTGTATTCCTGGTGACTGCGCAGGTCAAAGTCGGTGCGGCTATGGATGCCTTCCACTTCCTTAAAACCAAAGGGAAATTCGTATTCAATATCCAGTGCGGCATCGGCATAGTGGGCCAGCTTCACATGGTCGTGGTAACGGTATTTTTCGCGGGGGATACCCAGACTGAGGTGCCAGTTGAGGCGGTTTTCTTTCCAGTAATTATACCATTCCATCTGGGTGCCGGGGCGAACAAAAAACTGCATTTCCATCTGTTCAAATTCGCGCATACGGAAAATAAACTGGCGGGCAACGATTTCATTGCGGAAAGCTTTACCGGTCTGGGCAATACCAAAAGGTATTTTCATACGCGCCGTCTTCTGCACATTCAGGAAATTCACAAAAATACCCTGTGCTGTCTCGGGGCGCAGGTAAATGGTATCGGCATCTTCGGCCACAGAACCCAATTGGGTGGAGAACATCAGGTTAAACTGACGGATATCGGTCCAGTTGGAAGTACCACTAACGGAACAAACAATTTGCTGATCCAGCATCAGCTGTTTCAGTGCGGCGAAATCTTCGGCTGCCAGCAGGCGGTCCATTTCGGCCAGCAGTGCATCGGCTTCGGCACCTTTACCGGCTTCCCGCAGGGTATCGGCCCTGGCTTCCAGCAGGTGGTCTACCCGGTAGCGCTTCTTGCTGTCTTTGTTATCAATCATGGGGTCACTGAAATTATCCACGTGACCACTGGCTTTCCAGGTGGTGGGATGCATGAAAATAGCCGCATCAATACCCACAATATTCTCATGAAACTGGGTCATGCTCTTCCACCAGTAATCCCGGATATTCTTCTTGAGTTCACTGCCATACGGACCATAGTCGTATACAGCACTCAAACCATCGTAAATCTCACTACTGGGGAACACGAAACCATATTCTTTGGCGTGCGAAATAATCGCCTGAAAAGTATTATCCTGTTGTATGCTCATAACAGCGCAAAACTAAGGAAAAGAGGGGTTGGGTTTATGGTTTGGGGTTGGTAGTTTGTAGTTTATGTTTAGTCGCTTACAGATCAAGTAGCCCACAACCAACAACCATAAACGACAAACCATAAACTAAAAACCTTCCCCAGCTATCAAATTTCCAGCCCCAATTCACCAAAAAACCAATAGTTTTAAGGTTCTCAAAACATGAAACACATGCTCAGAAAACACTGCTTCAGGGCTTTGCTGTTGCTGGCACCGGTATTGGTGCAGGCCCAGCAAACCACTGAATACCCCAACGATTACCTCAGTCCGGAATTCCATGCCGGCCGCCGCGCCGCTTTCCGGGAAGCCATGCCCAACAATACAGTAGGCATTTTCTTCGCATCCCAGGTACGGGTGCGCAGCAATGATGTTGACTACCAGTATGCACAAAACAAAAATTTCTATTACCTGACCGGACTGGATGAACCCAATGCGGTATTACTGGTCTTCAAAACCCCGGTGACCATCCTCGACAAAACCGGTACCGAATTCATTTTTGTGCAGAACCGCGATCCGCAACGCGAAATGTGGACGGGTAAAATCTATGGTGCCGAAGGCGTGAAGAACCGCTTCAAGCTGGACAATGTATTTACCAATGATAAATTCACACCCGGCATTTTTGACCTGTCGCGCTACGATTCGGTACTCTCCGCTTACCGCAATGAAGACATATTCCCCAAATACAAACGCAACCTCGATCCCCTGTCACGCATGGCTACCATTGTGGACAGCATGATTGTTGCGCAGAATAAACCCTTCGCCAATTTCAGCTTCCGCAATATCATGAACAACCTGCGCGGCCATAAGCAGCCCGAGGAAATAGCCCTGATGGAAAAGGTTGTCGCCATGAGCTGCGAGGGACATAATGATGTTATGCGTGCGGTGAAACCCGGCATGACCGAATACCAGGCACAGGCTATTATGGAATATCATTTCAAGAAAAACGGCGCTGAATACCCCGGCTATCCCAGCATCAATGGTTCTGCTGAAAATGCCTGCGTACTGCACTATATCACCAACCTGCGTAAGATGAACGACGGAGACCTGCTGCTGAGCGACTGCGCTGCCGAATACCATGGTTATTCTGCCGATGTAACGCGTACCATTCCGGTTAATGGCAAGTTCTCCCCCGAACAAAAAATCATTTATGAACTGGTACTCGAAGCCCAGGATTCCGGCATCGCTGCCTGTAAACCCGGCGCTCCTTTTGCCGCTGTAGATGCTGCTGCCCGTCGTGTAATCAACCGCGGACTGGTGAAACTGGGTATCGTGGCCACCGAAGCCGATGCCCGCAAATATTTCCCGCACGGTACTTCACACCACCTGGGACTGGATGTACACGATATGGGACCGCGAACCCTGAATGAAGGGGTATGTTTAACCGTAGAGCCCGGTATCTATATTCCACCCGGAAGCAATTGCGATAAAAAATGGTGGGGTATTGGAGTAAGGATTGAAGATGATATCCTGATCACCAAAGATGGCAACCGGAATCTTTCCGCCTCCGCTCCCAGAACCGTTGCAGAGGTTGAGAAAATGGCCAAACAAAAAAGTATTTTCAAGAAATAACATACTCATTTTCAAACTTTCAAATCTTCAAATTAAAACCTTGAAGATTTGAAAGTTTGAAAATTACCTGAGCTTCTCATTATGCTGATGCCTGTCTTTATCGCGGGCATTTTTCTTTGCTATATTCTGCTGCAGTGCATCGGTGAGATTAACACCGGTTTGATTGGCCAGGCAGATCAATACCCACAATACATCAGCCATTTCATCGGCCAACTCTTTTTGCTTATCCGATTCTTTAAATGACTGCTCCCCGTATTTACGTACCATAATACGACTCAACTCCCCCACTTCCTCCATCAAAATACCCAGGTTGGTCAATTCATTAAAATACCGAACCCCAACCGTCCGGATCCATTCATCAACCTGCTGTTGTGCAGCATCGAGGGTAATGGGATGTTCTGATTTTTGCATGGCTGTATTTTTTGATCTTGGATTTTTTGATGTTTGATTTTTTGATTAGTGGATTTTTATGATCACCTTTAAATCAAGAAATCAAACATCAAAAAATCAAACTTTCAATTATTCTTTGTTCTTCGAATCCACCACAATCGTCACCGGTCCGTCGTTGAGCAGATGCACTTTCATATCGGCGCCGAAGATACCGGTAGCAATGGGTTTACCCAGATCGGCTTCCAGCTGCCGGATCATCTGTTCATATAAGGGTATGGCAATATCCGGTTTGGATGCTTTGATATAGGATGGACGATTGCCTTTTTTGGTGCTGGCGTGCAGGGTAAACTGACTCACCAGCAATACATCCCCACCCTGGTCTTTCACGGAGCAATTCATCACGCCGTTTTCGTCATTAAAAATGCGCATCTGGGTGATTTTATTACTCAGCCAGCTGATATCTTCAGCGGTATCTGCATCTTCAATACCCAGGAGTACCAATAAACCGCTACCAATCTGCCCCACGATCTTACCATCAACCGTTACCGACGCTGTTGAAACCCTTTGTATCACAATTCTCATGATCCGATTTGTTTTTATGCGAACTTTAGGGTGATGAAGATAGATATTAGCCCCGAAATACAGTTCCAGACAGCCCGCAGTGGCGGAAAAGGCGGCCAGAACGTTAATAAAGTGGAAACCATGGTGGAAGGACGCTGGGATTTTCGTGCCTCGGTGCTGGTCACGGAAGAGCAACAGCATATCATTGCCGAAAAGCTGGCCAATAAAATCACCGAAGAAGGCCTTCTGCTGGTTAAATCACAAACCGAACGCAGTCAGCTCGGCAACAAACAGGAAGTGATCCGCAAAATGAATCAGTTGGTTGGTCAGGCCCTGGTGAAAAGAAAAATCCGCAGACCCACCAAACCAACAGCTGCTTCCAAAGAAAAAAGAATAGAATCCAAGAAGAAGCAAACCTTCAATAAACTGATGCGTAAAAAAATCAACCGCAACGATTACTGATGCCAAAAGCCTTGCTGTTATTGATACTGATTGCTACACTCACCCTGCAGGCGCAACAGCCCGTGGCAAAACGATCCATGGTTATTGCTTTTCAATTGTATGCGGGTGATCAACCCCTGCAACCCGGCACCTGTTATACCACCCCGCAGGGCGACTCCGTGTACATTGAACGTTTCCGGTTTTATGTATCCAGCCCCAGGTTCAACAACAGTACTACCCGGCAAGCCAACGGGTATTACCTGGTAGATATGGCCGATAGTTCCTCCCGCTACATTACCCTACCCATAAACACAGCTGCGCCCAGTCAATTCAGGTTTTTACTGGGCGTAGATAGCCTGCGCAATGTATCCGGTGTACAAACCGGTGCCTTGGATCCGCTCAATGGTATGTTCTGGACCTGGAACAGTGGTTATATCATGGCCAAGCTGGAAGGCATTTCGCCGCAATCACCTGCCGCAGGGCAACGCTTTACCTACCATATCGGCGGATTTCGCAGCACGCAAAACACCGCCCAACAGATCAGCCTGAACATACCCGCCAATCACCGCGGTGATACCCTATGGGTTCGTGCAGATGCGCTTCGCTGGTTTGGCCCAGGCTTCCCCTTACGCATCCAAGAGAATCCGGTTTGTCATAGTCCGGGTGCACTGGCCGTTCATATTGCCGGCAATTATCGTCACATGTTCCTTGTTGTACAACCATGAAACACCGCATCACCATATCTGTACTCATACTCATCATTCTCTCCTGTACGGGATGGATCTGGGCCGATCATGCTTATCTTAAGCCCAAACCGGTGACATTTACCGTGCCCCAGGGCTGGCCGCAACCAGTGTATGATTTCAGCCAGAACCCCCTCACCCAGGAAGGTATTACCCTGGGCCGGGAACTGTTTTATGACCCGCGACTCAGCAAAGACGGCAGCCTCTCCTGTGGTAGCTGCCACCAGCAGTTCTCCGCTTTCGCCACTTATGATCATAACCTCAGTCACGGTTTCAACAACAGCCTCACCACCCGCAATGCACCCGCTTTACAGAACCTGGCCTGGCAAAAAGAATTCATGTGGGATGGCGGTATCAATCACCTCGACCTCCAACCCCTGGCCCCGATTACGGCTGAGCATGAAATGGCCGAAAGCCTGCAGCATGTATTGCAGAAACTCAAAACCGATAGCCGCTACCGTCGCCTGTTCAAAGCCGCTTTCGGCGATGAAAACATCAATACACAGCGATTCACCAAAGCCATCAGTCAGTTTGTACTAACCCTTGTCAGCAGCAACAGCAAATACGACCGGGTGATGCGCGGACAGGATACATTCATTCTACCCGAGAAACTGGGTTACCAGATCTTTCAGCAGAAATGCGTGAGTTGTCACCCCGCCCCCTTCTTCACCGATTTCAGCTATCGCAATATTGGCATGCCGCTTGATCCGGTCCTGCAGGACCTGGGCCGTATGAAGATCACCGGCAATCCGGCCGACTCACTGAAATTCAAAGTGCCCAGCCTGCGGAATGTGATGCGAACATTCCCATACGGACATGATGGCCGCTTCTTTTCAACCATAAACCTCTTTGACCATTACCGCAAAAGCATACAACAGGGTCCCACAACCGACAGCCTGTTGCGTAAAGGACTGCCACTGAGCAATTTTGAAATCGGGCAGCTCACGGCCTTTCTCTACACCCTGACGGATACAGTATTTACAAAAGATCCCCGTTTTGCTCCGTCCGGCAGCGGTCCTTCGGCTTCGCCACCAAAAGATGTGCATTAGCAGTTTAGAGATTAGGATTGGGAGGTGATGAAGGAACAATTAGCAGATTGGGAAATGTGAAAATGTGCGACTGTTCGCTATAAATCAAAAAATCAAAGATCAAAAAATCAAAGATTTCCCGACTTTCGTCGTTACCATTGTACTGAATAAAACAACCGCAACTTGAGTGGGATCAAAAAATTAGCCGGACAAACCCTTTGGTATGGGCTACCAACCATTGCCAGCAGGTTTCTGGGTTATGCACTGAATATACTGCTGTTCTGGTTGTATAAGCCAGCCAGTACGGCCAGTATTACCCAGGTGTATGCGGTGATACCGTTTCTGAATATTCTTTTTACGTACGGACTGGAGACCAGTTATTTCCGTTTTGTGCAGCAGCAATCGCAGGACCGGTTGTACAATACCCTCTTCAGTTCCATGATTGCCACTACGGTATTATTTACCGGTACACTCATTGCCTTTGCCCCCACCATTGCCGCGGCCATTGATTTTGCAGACCATCCCGAATACATCCGCTGGATTGCCTGGATCATGTTCTTCGACAGCCTGGCTACCATTCCCTTTGCCAAACTGCGTCAGGAAGGGAGACCCAGAAAGTATGCATTGATTAAAGTATCGAATATTGTTTTCAATGTGGGACTGGTGCTGTTTTTTATTGGCGTTTGCCCGAGATGGTATGCCGAAAATCCCAACAATCCTTTATTGTTCTTTTACGATCCCACCATTGATATCGGTTATTATATCATTGCCAATATCCTGGCCAGCATCCTCACCCTGCTTTTACTCTTCAGTGAATTAAAAGCTTACCGTCCGCGTTTTGAGTGGACGCTATGGAAGCAGGTCATGCAATATTCCTATCCGCTGATTGTAGTAGGTTTCGGCGGCATGATTAATGAAATGCTGAGCCGGCTGGTGTATACCCGGGTATTGAACCTGCCACGTGAAGAGGAACTGCGGCAACTGGGTATTTTCGGTGCGAATTATAAACTGGCGGTACTCATCACCATATTCATCCAGATCTTCCGCATGGGTGCCGAACCTTTTTTCTTTAATCAGTCGGGCAGCAAAGATGCTCCCCGTACCTATGCACGGGTGATGAAGTTTTTTGTGATCGCCTGTTGTTTACTCTGGCTGGGCATAGTGGTAAACCTGCCATTAATCAAATACATTGGTTATGGTAAAAATGCGGCTGATTATGGCGAGGGCATTGGTATTATTCCCATCCTGGCTATGGGCAGTGTATTCCTGGGTATTTACTATAACCTCACCGTCTGGTATAAACTCACCAATAAAACACTTACCGGCGCCTGGATTACCCTGGCCGGTGCGCTGATTACCATTTTACTGAATATCTGGTGGATACCACTGTTCCAATATTATGGCAGTGCCTGGGCCACTTTTGTTTGTTATGCATTCATGATGGTGATCAGTTATGTAATGGGACAGAAACATTATCCCATTCCCTATGCCACGAAAAAATTAATCGCTTACCTGGTAATTGTGGTGTTGCTTTTCTTCCTGCACAAACTCTTTACGCATTTTGTACCCAATATCTGGCTGGGTACGGGATTGGGTCTGGTATGCATGGGTGCTTTCACCTGGTTTGTGGTGCAGGTGGAGAAAAAAGAGTTTCAGAAAATGCCCTATATCGGTAAATACATCAAGTAGCTGTTATGGTCAGTAATCAACGTTTCACCGAGCTGGCTTTATCTTTCACGGATACCAGTGAGCATCCGCATTTTCATAAAAAAGCTTATAAAACTGCCGGGAAAATATTTTGTACCCTGGATGAAGCTGCACGGCTTGGCATGGTTACCCTCACACCAGATGATCAATATGTTTATTGCAAAATTCCTGGCAGTGCTTTCTATCCGGTACCGGGGAGCTGGGGAACGAAAGGCAGTACTTATATAGATCTGAAAAAAGTGCGTCCCGGTTTACTGCGTGAAGCCATGCAAGTAGCCTGGACTCGGCTTCAGAAACCCAAGGGATAATCAGAACTGCTTCTGGTAAATACGAAAGCGTTTGTATAATTCACCGTTTATCTTTTCGCATTCAGCCCGCATAACAGTATTACTTTCCAGGATCAGGTGACTATCCATATACTTCATTCCCCGATTAGCGGCAGCACGCATCAAAGCAGATCCCATTAACACATCCAGCCCTTTACCACGGCAATGCGGATGCACGGCACCCAGCAGCAGGTTGAGTTGTTGGGTCTGCTTCATGGCACGCCAGATATGCCAGAAACCCAAGGGGAAGAGTTTACCCCTGGCTTTTTGCAAACCCGGACTCATATCCGGCATGGCCACTACAAATGCAATGAGTTTGTCATTGGCATCCAGTACCAGTTTTACAAAATGCGGGTCCAGCACCGGCAGGTATTGTTTGGCCATTTTCTGCATTTCGGTTTCCGTCATGGGAACAAAGCCCAGTAAATGACCATAGGTTTCATTCACCAGCCGGAATACCGGCAGGATATAGGGTTTGAGTTCCCGCTGCTGTTTGCATTCAATCAGCCGGAAACGATGTGTCCGGAGCAATCGTTCTGTCACGCGGCCGTATACCGGCGGCATAACGGGTGGGATGGGTATGCGGTAGGAAACACAATCGGTTTTTTTGGTATAGCCATTGGCTTCCAGCATTGGGGGCAGGTAAGCGGGATTGGTGGGTGTGGCAATCACGGGCAGCCAATCAAATCCTTCCACCTGCATACCCTGCGGATCCTTATCCGAAAAACCAAAGGGTCCCATGATACCGGACATGTTGTTGGCCCTGGCCCAGTTTTCAACTGTTGTGAGCAAGGCAGTTACAACCGATGCATCTTCGATGGCATCAAGCTGATAAAAGCGCGCCAGCAGTTCTCCGCTGCTTTTGTTGTAAGCATGATGAATAATGCCCATGATCCTGCCCACAGGTTGCTGCCCCCGCCACGCAATCCAATGCTGTACCGTTGCAGAAGCAAAAGCAGGGTTTTTAGCGGCATCATGAAAAGCATATTCATCCATCAGCAGGGGCGGCACCCAGCGCCGGCTGCCGGCATACCATTGAAAAGGAAGCTGAATGAATGTACGGATATCCGCCGCGGAGGAACAGGCCTGTATGCGTAAACCGGTTTCATGCATCACCAAACTTAGTGATTATCTTTGCTGCATGGCAGAAGATTTACACATCGTACAGGGCGATAAAGCAACCATGTATACCGCATTGATTCCGCAGATCAAAGGCCTGCTGGAAGGAGAACCCGACCTGGTTGCCAATCTGGCCAATACAGCAGCCGCACTGAAAGAACAGTTTGGCTGGTTCTGGGTAGGCTTTTACCTGGTGAAGCATGATGAACTGGTACTCGGCCCCTTCCAGGGACCTGTTGCCTGCACCCGTATCCGCAAAGGACGGGGTGTTTGCGGTACCAGCTGGGCAGAAGCCAGAACATTAATTGTTCCCGACGTAGAAAAATTCCCCGGTCATATTGCCTGCAGCAGCCTCTCCCGTTCCGAAATTGTAGTCCCGCTCATACACAACAATACCGTAGTGGGCGTATTGGATGTTGACAGTGCTGAACTGGATAGTTTTGATACCACCGACCAGCAGTTCCTGGAAGCTATTGTGGCCCTCATACCCTGGTCATAATAGCAGATAATACATTGAAGATGAGCCTGCTGTAAGATTAACAAAGTCCATGCGCAGGAAAAGCGTATCTTTGTATGGATATACGCTCTCTACACGACTTCGATTCTCTTCGTGACAAAGTTCATCAGGTCTTCCAGCGGCACCAATTAAGCCCTACGTAGCGAACGATTCGACCTGACATTTTAAATTTTATTTACATTGACATTTGCATCATTAAACCTGATCGAGCCCATATTGCATGCGCTCCAGTCAGAAGGTTACACAACACCCACCCCCATTCAACAACAAGCCATTCCCGTAGTATTGGAGGGAAGGGATTTATTAGGCTGTGCACAAACCGGCACTGGTAAAACAGCAGCTTTCTCCATTCCCTTATTACAGTTAATGCATGAGCAGCAGCATCCTGGTAAACAAATCCGGGCACTGATACTCACGCCTACCCGCGAGCTGGCCATACAGATCCATGAAAGTATTGGCGCTTATGGTAAGCATACCCGTTTAAAGCACCAGGTAATTTTTGGTGGCGTATCACAAGTACCCCAGGTACAGGCATTGCGTAATGGCACCGATATACTGGTGGCTACACCAGGCCGTTTACTGGATCTGATACAGCAGGGATTTGTGAACCTGCAACAGATTCAGTTTTTTGTACTGGATGAAGCAGACCGTATGCTGGATATGGGTTTCATCCACGACGTTAAAAAAGTCGTGGCTTTATTACCCGCTAAAAAACAAACCCTGTTTTTCTCAGCCACCATGCCTCCTGAAATTGCCGGTCTGGCCAATAGCTTATTGCGCAACCCGGTAAAAGTAGAAGTAACACCCGTTTCCTCTACGGCCGAAAAAATTGAGCAGCAGGTATTTTTTGTAGAAAAGCAGGATAAGCGGGCTTTGCTGGCACATGTGTTACAGGACGCTGCTATCCGCAACGTACTGGTATTTACCCGCACCAAACATGGCGCCGATAAAGTGGTGAAGGATTTGCAGAAACTGCAGATCACCGCGGCAGCCATCCATGGCAATAAATCACAGAATGCCCGCCAGCGTGCACTGAGTGCTTTCAAAGACGGAACCCTGCGGGTACTGGTCGCTACCGATATTGCTGCCCGTGGTATTGATGTTGATCACTTAACCCATGTGATCAACTATGAATTACCTAATGTGCCCGAAACCTATGTACACCGCATAGGCAGAACAGGCCGTGCCGGGGCTTCCGGTATTGCCCTCTCTTTCTGCGACAGCGAAGAAAGGGCTTACCTCAAAGACATACAACGACTGATTGGTTTAACCATTGATGTCAACAGGGATCATCCCTATGCTTCGGGTGCTGCATCACCGGTGAGTACGTTTAAATCTGTTCCCAATGAACAGAGACCCCGTCACCCGCAACAGCGTAACGGACAGGGTAACCGTAACCATGGTAACAGACAGAACCAGCGGCAATACAGCAGAGGAAGACAACAGCCTGCATAATTTATGTAACTTAGTAGGATGAGCCTACGAACAATCATACTCGGATGCCTGTGCGCCTGCATGGGCATCTTTGCTTATAGCCAGACTGCTAAGCCCTATTTCCCGCCCGCCAATCAATGGGAACACAAAAGCCCGGAATCGCTGGGACTGAAGAGCGATGCCATCAACAAAGCCATTGCAGCTGCCAAAGCGGGAGAAACACCCAATCCCCGCAGTATGGAAATCAACCATTACCGCACATTCGGCAAAGAACCCTTTGGAGAAGGCATTGGTCCCTTTGCCGACCGGGGAGAACCAACAGGTGTAATTATCTACAAAGGATACATCATTGCCGAATGGGGAGAACCCTGGCGTTGCGATATGACGCATAGTGTAACCAAAAGTTTTTTATCTGCCGTAACCGGTGTAGCGGTTGACAAAGGGTTGATCCGTTCCGTACAGGATACGGTCTACCGCTATGTACCACCCATCGAACTATACGAGTCGCAGCAACCCGTGAACAGACCCGCTGCTGCTTTCGGTCAGCCCCAGTTACTGGATCTTTTTGCCACAGCCCACAACAAAAAAATCACCTGGGAAACCATGCTCCGGCAAACCAGTGATTGGGAAGGCAGTTTATGGGGTAAGCCCGACTGGGCCGATCGTCCGGATGCAGACCCCAACAAATGGCTCAACCGGGTACGCAATGCACCCGGCAGCAGTTATGAATACAATGATGTACGCGTGAATGCCCTGGCGCTGGCTGTTACCAGTGTATGGCGCAGACCATTGCCGCAGGTACTCAAACAATACATCATGGACCCCATCGGCGCATCCAATACCTGGCGCTGGACCGGTTACCGGAATGCCTGGATTGTACTGGACGGACAACCCGTACAATCCGTCAGTGGTGGCGGACACTGGGGTGGCGGTATGTTTATTCATGCCTATGATATGGCACGCTTCGGCCTCCTCACATTACACCGCGGGAAATGGAATGGACAAACTTTGCTGAGCGAACAATGGGTACAACAATCGCTTACCCCCACCGCTGTGAAAACCGATTATGGCTACATGAACTGGTTCCTGAATACCGATCGTAAATTCCTACCCTCGGCCCCGGCCAGTGCCTTTGTGCATGTAGGCAATGGCAATAACCTTATTTATGTAGACCCGGAACATGAACTGGTAGCTGTGATCCGGTGGATTGACAGCAAAGCACAGGATGGCGTAATCAAACAATTGCTGGAAGCCTGGAAACCTTAGCGCAAACGTTTGTGTTCTGGAAAAAATATTAATTTCGGTTGCTTAATACATTTTTAAGCCCCTGAACAGTGCAGATGCTGTGAATTCTGGATACTATTGCAGTACCCCCTATGTACGACCCTGGTCAGCAATATACCCGTAACCTGGCATTCCTACAAGCCATAGTAGATGCCATAGAAGAAGGCGTTGTAGTACAGAACACCGAGGGCGTTATTGTGGGATTCAATCAACAGGCCTGCACGCTGCTTGGCCTGAGCCCCGAACAATTAACCGGCAAAACTTCCTACGATCCGCAATGGACCGTTTCCGATATAGACGACCGGATCATACCACCCGATGAACACCCCATTGCTGTTACCCGTAAGACCGGAAAGCCCTGCAAGGATATCACCATGCATGTACGTGTGGGAGATAAACACAGCAAATGGTTCTCGGTAAACACACAGTTGTTTACCGTTGAGGCAGAGCAGTTTGTGTTCGCCACTTTTACCGACATCAGTGAACGCATGCAGGCCAATAAACAGCTGGAAGAAAGTGAACAAAAATTCTATTCCTTTTTCGACAACTCCCCCATCGGCAAAGCCGTGGTGGGAATCACCGGCAACTGGATTAATGTAAACGAAGCATTCTGTACCATGACCGGTTATACCCGCGAAGAACTGTTCCAGCATAATTTTGTGGACCTGTCACACCCCGAAGAACTGGAACGTGATCAGGCTTTTGTAACGGAAATGATCCAAAGCAAGCAGGAAACTTTTCAGATCGAGAAAAGGTATATCCGGAAAGATGGAAGCTGCGGATGGGTAACCTTGTTTATACGTCTTGTGCTGAACCAGGATCAGCAACCGGAATTTTTCATCATCCAAACCAAGGAAATCTCGCAACTCAAACAACTCAACCGTAACCTTCAGCAGCAAAATGAGGTATTACTGAATACACAGGCCGAACTGCAAAAAAAGATTGGCCAGTTAAAAGACTTTGCAGGCATCATCACCCATGATGTTCGTGGTCCCGCATCAGCCATGCGCAAACTCATCGAAATATATGAGCAGCGGAAAGATGAACCCACCGGAGAACAGGCATTGAAGCATTTAAAAAATGCCAGCGAAGACCTGATCAGCAATCTCAATGAACTGATCAAACTATTACAATGGCACCTGGAAGCCAAACCGCCCTTTAGTTACTGCAGCTTCGCGGAAATAACTGAACAGGTTACCCGTCAGCTCGAAACCATCATCAGCGATAAAAAAGCAACCATAGAAACCCGTTTTGAAGTAGCTGGCATCCAATATGCCAAACCCTACCTGTTGAGCATCCTCTATAATCTCATCAGCAATGCGCTGAAATATGCCCGCAAGGATCAACCACCCCATATCATCGTACATACCCATACCCGGGATAACCGCACCCAACTCAAAATAACGGATAATGGCATGGGCATCGACCTCCAGCAATTCGGCAGTGCACTATTCAAATTCCAGAAAACCTTTCATGGCAATGCCGATAGTAAGGGTATTGGTCTCTACCTCGTAAAACACCAGGTGGAAGAATTCGGTGGGAATATTCAGGTGGATAGTACCCTGAATGAGGGTACCAGTTTTACCATCACCTTTTAGCCAAAAGTCCTACATTTGCGCTCGTTCCAATCTGCGGATGTGGCGAAACTGGCAGACGCACTAGACTTAGGATCTAGCGGGGTGACCCATGTAGGTTCGATTCCTATCATCCGCACTAACTGATACTTTCAGTTCAAAGGCCCGTTTAAGGGCCTTTTTTATGACCCATAACTGAATGCAATTATCTGGCAAACAGAAAAAGCCCAAAAGGGCTCTTCCTGATATCCGGCAAGTGGACATCTGTCGGTGCTGAACCGACCCATGCAGGATATGCTTGTATGGCTATAATTGACTCCTGCCGTTAGGGATTGTAGTGCTGCCATCGCATACAGTCTTTTTAAAAGGGGCAGGGATGAACCCTGCCCCACACAACCCCATATCTGCTTAGAGTGATTTCAGGTATTCGGTAATTTCTTTTTTCTCCGTGGCGGAAAGATTCAACTTCAATGCGCCGTTATAATGTTCCACAACTGCATCAATATTGGCAAACCTGCCATCATGATAAAGTCCGTTCTTAGACCGGGCAAACAACCCGCTTAATGGCGGTGTTCTGTATTTGCCTGTGGGAGAACGCTTGGCTTCAAAATCATCAATACCAATTTCATCGGCGGTATGTAATATGGTTGCCGGATTTTTGTACAGCTCGGTAGCGTGACAGCTGGCACACTTCGCTTTGCCTTCAAACAATACTTTTCCCCTGATGGCGGCATCGGCATCAAAACTACCGGCGGGAGGTTTGGGAGCATTCAGGGAATGCTGGTATATTTTCAGCGGCAGCAGTTTTGAAGTAATGAGGTCGGGCGTATTATGTGTGTTACCAAAACCATTTTCAACAGCAATCGGATATTTCTGTGCATCATTCAGCCTGGGATCCACAAATGTGCCCTTGCCATGCATTTCAAGATTGGCAACAAACGCATTCCAGTAACTGATATCCCCCCAGCCGGTGTAAGTAGTAAGGGCCACATCTTTCAATCCAAATGCCGCCGGAATCATATTCGCCGCCATTTTCCCTTCGGGTGTTACAGCTTTTCCATCCATGAACAAAACAGCTGCAAACTTACCCGGTCCCCACGAGCTCAATACCGTGCGCAATGTAGGCTCATTTACATGCAGCATGTCCGCAATGGGCTTGGCGTTATTGGTCAAAGAAACAATGGCACCAACATTCAGGTCGCGGTTGGGCCAGCCATCCAGTCTTTTCCCGATTCCGGGGGCAAATGAATCATCTACTGTTGAGTGACAGGCTGCACAGGTAATGCCAATGGTTTTCATCGAACCATCGTCGTTAAAAGTTCCCTTCACGCCAACAACAGCATTTAGTTTTAATAAAGCAAGCGTAGTCTTAGGATCGTCCAGGTCAATCGTGCCGGACTGAATAGCCGCTACTACTTCTTTAGGCAAAGCTTCTGCGTCTACTTTCAACCCAACAGCCAGGGCTGTTTTCGGACTCACACCGGAACCATACCCACCATTGGCAGAACCGGCAATGGCTTTGTCGATATGCAGCAGACCACTCCAGAAATCTTCATCACCAAAAGTATCATGCCGGAATATCTCCTTTCCCTCTGCCACCGTTTTCGGATCCGGAGGAATTTCTGAAGGCGTTTTATCTGCGTTCTTTTTACATTGGGTTAATCCTACCAGGGCTGAAAAAAGCAATAACGCAACATAATGTTTTCTGTATCGCATAAAATTTCTGTTTTGTAAACCAATGGGTAGGGCCCGCCGGTTCGATTGAACACACCAGCCCCTGCCGGACAATACCGGAGCAATTCCCATCAACAAATGGAAGTATGTATTTAACTGAATACTATCTCACCACCACTTTACCCTTCATCACCTCGTGTATACTGCAATAATAATCGGACGATGTTTCGAAACACATTTTCCAGGACTGCCCGGAACTGAGTTTGGAGGAGTGCCAGGATTTATTGTTCTGTTCAGTAATATCATGATCAACCATATCATGATTCATGAACAATACTGTATCACCCGATTGGATGTATAATGCTGCAGGCCTGAATTGCATTTGTGTAATTTCTACTGTATGCGTAGCAGGTTTATGTACGACTTCAGAACCCGGCGAATGCCCCCCGTTACAGGCCGTAAATAATAACAGTATCACCATGACCGCCGGTAAGCTGTATAAGCGTTTCATTTAGGTAGTTTTTGCTGAACCATTTCCGCATGCGCCAAATGAGTGCGCAGTGCAGGCAACACTTTTTCCAGTAAACCCTTCAGTTCTGCGTTGGCCGACTGCGGTACCAATACGGTTTCAACCGCACCAATCACTGCTTTATGATAAGCCACTTCGTTGTCAATATAAACTTTATCGAAGTTGGACGCTTTGGTGCGCTTCAACATGGCTTTTGTCTTTTCAGCATCGCTCAGTAATTTCTTGCTGAGATCATTAACCTGTGGACTTACCTTCAGCCTGGTTACCAGTGCCACTGCCTGATCAATCACTGCTTTATGATCATTGGCCATTGTTTTGGCAAAATTCAGGATCTCGGTATTTTTCGATTTCTCAATTGCTATCTGTGCAAAATCAATGTCAATCTGATTTGCCGTTACAGCTACGGAAGCAATTTCGGGATCGGTTAACTTGGTTTGCTTTTGTGCATATACACCGGTGCTGAGCATCACCAGCAAGGCGGCCGATAAGTATCTCAGATAAGCAGGCAGGATTCTTGTCATGTGTTTTGTTTTTCTTGATGATTAGAGTACAGCGCTCAAAAAAGGTTACAAAGTTTTTTAGATTTCGATGGTCACTGCTTTTTCATCAATCCCCATAGCAACCAAAGCACCCAGAACACCCGTCATCATAGGTGGCGGTCCGCAGAGATAAAAACGATCCTGCTTATCCGATATATTTTCCCGGATCAATGCGGCTGTTACAAAACCGGCTTTGTACCGCCCTCCCATTTCATTGGAAAGAATATGAACAACATTTCTGCCAAGCAGTCGGTCTAGTTCAGCTTCCAGTATAATATCCTCACTTGTTTTGTTGGCAAATACCAGCCTGTTACCGGCCAGCACATCCTGTTTGGCCAGTTGCCTGAATATGGAAATAAAGGGAGTAATTCCCGCACCGCCGGCTATAAACAACCCCTTGCCATTATATTGAATAGCACCCCAGGGTTCGCCGATCAATAACAGATCACCGGGATGAACACGACGCAGCTGGTCTGTTACCCCATGACGTGCAGCATATATTTTAATAATAAACTCCAGGTATGCATCATCGGGGGTTCCGGTGAAAGTAAAAGGTCTTTTTTCTTGTTGCCAGGCTTTGTTGTAAATAGCCAGATCAGTTGCCTGCCCTGGTTCAAAAGAATAACCAACCGGTTTTTCTGTCCGGATCTGGATAACATCATGGGTTAGCATTTTCGTTTCAAGTATGGAGACAACATAAGACTTCATCATAGTGCTGTTTATAATCAATAAAGGATTTAGTGAATGAAGGAGAGGAAATCTCTTTTGGTTTCCGGTTGCCGGAAACGGCCTTCCAGAAAAGCGGTAATGGTGGAACTTTGTATATCCTGTACGCCACGGGAAGCCACACATAAATGGGTAGCTTCCATCATTACAGCCACATCTTCCGTATCCAGGATTTCCTGGAGCGCCTGCCCGATCTCAACCGTTAAACGCTCCTGTACCTGTGGCCGACGGGCATAATATTGAACAATACGGTTGAGCTTGGATAAACCAATGACCTTACCCGAAGAAATATAGCCCACATGGGCTTTCCCAATAATGGGTACAAAATGGTGTTCACAGTAAGAATACAAAGTGATGTCTTTCTCCACCAGCATCTGATCGTATTGAAACCGGTTCTGAAAAAGGGTAATGGCAGGCTTACGCTCCGGATCCAGTCCCTGAAAAACCTCATCTACATACATTTTAGCAACGCGGCCCGGTGTATCGCGCAAACTGTCATCCGACAGGTCCAGTCCCAACGTTTCCATGATCCCCCTAAAATGCCGGGAGATCTGTTCAATTTTCTCATCCCGGCTCAGTTGCAAAGCTGCATGACCCGCACCCGGTTGTCCACCCCCGTCCTGGAGATTACGCAGTACTGATAAATGGTTTAACCCGAATGCCACACCATTGGGCTTTCGTTCCTTGGATTCATCCCTGATCATGTATTTGTATTTAAATATGAGCATCCCCGTACCAGCCGGTTACGGGATCAACAGCACTTAGAGTACCTGCTGTCCGAAAAGGTTACAGAAAGCAATAGATTTTTTGTAACCTTAGCTACTGTTTGTACTCTAAAGGACTGAAGTATACTGAATCATGACCAGAGAGGATACCCACCAGACTTCCGGCTTAACGGATAATGAATTGATTAACAGAATAGTGCGAGGTGAAAAACAGTTGTATGAAGCCATCATCCGGCGATACAACCAGCGCTTGCACCGGATTGGTATAGGCATTATAGAAGATGAGGCAGAAGTGGAAGATGCCATGCAGGTTGCCTATATCCATGCGTATGAAAACCTGGGTAAGTTTGGTTTTAAATCCAGTTTTGCCACCTGGCTCACACGCATACTGATCAATGAATGCATACTCCGACTGAAGAAAAAAGGGAAATCCATGCCGGTGAGCGACAGCTTTATGGAAACCGCACTCGCTAAGCACCAGTTCAACCATAACCGAACCCCCGCGCAAACAACCATGAATAAGGAACTCAGCAATATCCTCGACGAAGCCATCCGCAAGCTTCCGGAAATGTACCGGACGGTCTTTATCATGCGCGAAATTGAAGAAATGAATGTGGCCGAAACACAGGAATGCCTGAATATCAGCGAAGTAAATGTAAAAGTACGGCTAACCCGGGCCAAAGCCATGTTGCGCGAATTACTGGCAGGTTATTACAAAAAAGAAGATATCCTTCACTTCCACCTGTCCAAATGCGACCGGATGGTACAAGCTGTGATGTCGCGTATCTGACGACCAAAAAATGCCGCATAACCCCAGGCATATCCCATGGTAATCAGCAACAGAACAGGCCAACTGATTTTAAGTAGTGAAATAGATAAGTTATACAATTACCCCTCCGTCCCCATTTCCTGCCTGAGCAGCAGTTCAAGGCTATCGGGACTGGCAGACTCGGCATATACTGCCTGCATTTTTTCCATACCCAGGGGCGTAATATAACAATGTGGCGTATCCAGCTGCTGCAGCACCACCAAACCTTCCTCAGCCAGGTTCTGCAGGTGCTTATGGATCAACTCCCAGCCAAAAGTGGAATGAAGCACCAGCTCCCTCGGTGTACAGAGGTATTGCTCCGGATGGGTTTCTTCCCGCACAATCCGGTAAAGGGTTTGCAGGGTAAGGTAGCGGTTATCCATACAAGAAAGATACTCCAAGACCCCGTTTTTGATGCTTCCCGGCCCCGATATTTGTCAACATACAATTCACGAACCAGTCCCCATTTGCTGTGGATTAATACATTACAAGTTGATTATCAGCCATTAATCAATAGTGAGTAGTGAGCAGTGAACAGTGAGTGGTGATCAATTATTAAGCCCCCAATTACTCACTACTGACTACTCACTACTCACTCCCTCCTCACTCCTAACACTTACCATTCATAACGCTGAAACCATTACCTTTGCAGCCCAAATTCCAATTCAAAAACAGATAATATGGCTACCGTTACCAGAGAGAACATAGGATTACTGACCGACAAACTGACCGTAACCCTGCAGAAAGCAGATTATTATAATGGTTTTGAGCAAAGCCTGAAGAAGTATGCCAAGACTGCCAATATCCCCGGTTTCCGTAAGGGTATGGTACCTGCCGGCCTGGTTAAGAAAATGTATGGTCAGAGTGTGTTTACCGATGAAATCCTGCGTACGGTAGAAAAAGAACTGAACGATTATATGACCAAGGAGCAGCTGGAAATCTTTGCCCAGCCCCTGCCACTTGATAACGATGCCCGGTCCCTGGATATGAATAATCCGGCCGACTATGCTTTTGCCTTTGAAATTGGTCTGAAACCTGCTTTTCAGGTAGATGCCAGCAAAATCAAAGTAACCCGTTATAAAATTGATGTTACCGATGACATGGTACAGCAGGAAGTAGAACGTCTGCAGGTACGCAGCGGTAAAATGACTGAGCCTGAAGCCGTTGACAGTGAAGAGAATGTACTGAATGTAACATTTACAGAGTCTGACAAAGACGGTAATGCCATAGAAGGCGGTATCCGCAAAGACAATTCTGTACTGGTAAAATATTTCACCGCAGCCTACCGCAAGAAGCTGATGGGTAAGAAAAACAACGACAGCCTGGTGATTGAACTGGGTAAGGCTTTTGAAGACAAGGAAAAAGAAGCCATCCAGGCCGATCTGGGTCTTGCGGGTGATGATAGCAAACGCTATTTCAACCTGCTGATTACCAAAGTGGGACTGATTGAAAAAGCAGCATTGAATGCAGAATTCTTTGCTTCGGTATATCCCAACAATGAAATCACCACCGAAGACGCTTTCCGTGCCGAAATCCGTAAAGAAATTGAGCACTACTACGACCAGCAGGCCCGTAACCAGATCCACGATCAGATTTACCACCACCTGGTAGACCATACACCTATGGAATTCCCCGAAGCCTTCCTGAAGCGTTGGTTGCAAACCGGTGGCGAAAAGCCCAAAACAGCGGAAGAAGCAGAAAAGGATTATCCCACATTTGTGAACCAGCTGAAATGGACCCTGGTAAGCACCCAACTGGCGGCCGACAATAAAATTGAAGTCCTGCCGGAAGATATCCGTGAATTCGCCAAGCAGCAACTGTTCAGCTATATGGGTGGACAACTGGGTGCCCTGGGCGATAACCAGCAGTGGGTAGAGGATTATGCCAACCGCATGATGCAGGATCGCAAATTTGTAGAAGACAGCTACCACCGCATCAGCGCCGAAAAACTGTTTGCAGCCCTGGAAAACCAGGTAACAGCCAAAGAAGAAGCCATCAGCGCCGAAGCTTTTGCCGAGAAACTGCACCACCACCACCATTAATATGCCCGTTCAGGGTATAGCATAATATGACAAGCCGGTTAGTATTAACCGGCTTTTTTATACCATTTCAGCAGTTTTGGCCCGGGTGCTTACCGGCACGGGAGTATAAACCTGACTACTTGTCGTAATTTACCGTTTGCACAGTATTTGACGTTTAACCATGCCTGAAATGGCAAATCACTTATCTTCAAAGCGAAAATTTAGCACCTTATGAACGTAGGAAAAGAGTTTGAACAATACGCTGTAAAACACCAGGGTATCAGCAGCGCAACCCTGCACAATTACCGCCAGCACCAGGTAACCAACCTGACTCCCTATATTATTGAAGAACGTCCCTTGAATGTAGCCAGTATGGATGTATTCAGCCGTTTGATGATGGACCGCATCATATTCCTGGGAGAAGGCATCAATGACTATGTAGCCAATATTGTAACCGCACAGTTATTATTCCTCGAGAGTACCGACCGTACCCGCGATATCCAGATGTATATCAACAGCCCCGGCGGCAGCGTTTATGCAGGACTGGGTATTTATGATACCATGCAGTTCATCAGTCCGGATGTAGCCACCATTTGCACCGGTATGGCTGCCAGTATGGGACAGATCCTGCTTTGTGCCGGTGTACCAGGAAAACGTACCGCACTGAGGCATAGTCGCATCATGATGCACCAGCCCAGTGGCGCTATTGGCGGACAGGCAACCGATATAGAAATCACTGCCCGGGAAATCAAGAAACTGAAGCAGGAACTGTATTCCATCACTGCTTATCATACCGGTAAAACCGTGGAAGAAATTGCCAAAGACAGCGACCGCGATTTCTGGATGACTGCTACGGAAGCCAAAGCCTACGGACTGGTTGATGAAGTACTGCTCACCAACCCCCGAAAAGAAAGAAAATAAATAAGCCGTCAGCCCTATGGCTCAGCAATTTTCAAATTCAAGAATCTTCAAATTTTCAAATTAGCAATGGTACACACAAAATATATCAACCCCTTCCGCATGGAAGACGAAGAGAACGAGCCCAAAGATGATCGTAAAGAAGACATGGGTTTTATGATGAAGAAAATGGAGAAACTGTTCTTTGAAAAAAGAGCAGTATACCTCTGGGGAGTGGTAGACGACAAATCGGCCCGCGAAGTAGTGAGCAAACTCCTCCTGCTCGATGCCGACAAACCCGGTGAAGAGATCAAATTATACATTAATAGTCCGGGTGGCGTGGTAACCAGTGGCATGGTTATGTACGATACCATGCGTATGATCCAGAGCCCGGTGAGCACCATTTGTATGGGACTGGCTGCCAGCATGGGATCCATACTGCTCAGTGCCGGTGCCAAAGGCAAACGATTCATCTTCCCGCATGGCGAAGTGATGATCCACCAGCCCAGTCTGGGTGGTTATTTCCAGGCAACCAGTGCCGATATTGAGATCCAGGCCGAACAGATCCGCAAAACCAAGGAAATCGGCGCCAAAATACTGGCCGACAATTGCGGAAAAACCGTAGAGCAGATCATGCAGGATTTTGACCGCGACTACTGGATGGATGCCAATGAGGCGGTTGCTTATGGCATTGTAGACGCTGTATTGAGCAAAATCTAGCATTTCGAGACCCTATTAACCCATTTATCCCGATTTAAGGGCTTCCTTAGGCAGAACTGTTATAGTTTTGCAACAGAATGCTGTTCCCTGGTGTCTGAACCAGGGCAGCCGGAGATTAATTATGGCAAAAGCAAACCATTTACATTGTTCCTTTTGTGGAAGAAGCCGCGATGAAGTAAAGATCCTCATTGCCGGACAGGAAGGTCATATCTGTGAGAACTGCGTGGAACATGCCCAGGAAATCATTGCCCAGGAACTGAGCAATCGCCCGGATGGTTCCGGCCAGTCCTCCAATTTCAAACTCAGCGTACGCCGTCCGGCTGAAATCAAAACCTTCCTGGATGAGTACGTGATCGGGCAGGATGAAGCCAAAAAAATCCTCAGTGTAGCCGTATACAACCACTACAAACGGGTAACCCAGAAAGTACAGGCCGATGATATTGAGATTGAAAAAAGCAACATCATCATGGTAGGCGAGACCGGTACGGGTAAAACCCTGCTGGCCAAGACCATTGCCAGACTCCTGAACGTACCCTTTGCCATTGTGGATGCCACCGTATTCACCGAAGCCGGATATGTGGGTGAAGATGTGGAAAGCATGCTTACCCGCCTCCTGCAAAACTGCAATTACGATGTAACCGCTGCCGAAAGAGGTATTGTATACGTGGATGAGATCGATAAAATTGCCCGCAAAGGCGATAACCCATCCATCACCCGTGATGTGAGCGGAGAAGGCGTGCAGCAGGGATTATTAAAAATGCTCGAAGGAACCGAAGTATTA
This sequence comes from Chitinophagaceae bacterium, assembly GCA_009996675.1. Lineage (GTDB taxonomy): Bacteria > Bacteroidota > Bacteroidia > Chitinophagales > Chitinophagaceae > Sediminibacterium. Next base: position 17,041 of record JAACZQ010000031.1, on the reverse strand, counting down.
GTACCACCCCAGGGAGGCCGCAAACACCCCGAGCAGAAAATGATTAAAGTAGACACACGCAATATCCTGTTCATCTGTGGCGGCGCTTTCGATGGCATCGATAAAGTCATTGCCCGCCGGGTTAATACCAATGCCATTGGCTTCAGTGTGAACAAAGAAGAACAGGATTTCCAGCGCAATAACCTCCTCAATTTCGTGAATGCACAGGACCTGAAAAGCTTTGGCCTGATTCCCGAATTACTCGGACGCTTACCCGTAGTAACCCACCTCGATCCCCTGGATCAGGAAACCCTGCGCAGCATCCTCACCGAACCCAAGAACTCACTGATTAAACAATATACCAGACTCTTTGAACTGGAAGGGATTCAACTTAACATCGACAAAGATGTACTGGATTTCATGGTGAGCAAGGCCCTGGAATACAAACTCGGCGCCCGCGGCTTACGCAGCATCTGTGAAAGCATACTCACCGATGCCATGTTCGAATTACCCGGCACAGATACCAAAGAACTGCACATCACCCTCGACTACGCACAACAAATGTTCGGCAAAAGCAAACTCAGCGTACTCAAAGTAGCGTAGAATGTTTGATTTTTTGATGTTTGATTTTTTGATGTTTGATTTTTTGATGTTTGATTTTTCGATTGAATGCAATAAGTAGATTTAAGATGTCAGATCTCAGATCTCAGATATGATGGAAGCTATTCCTCTATCCCATACTCACTACTCACTACTGACCACTCACTACATCCAATCAAAAATTCAAAAGATCAAAAAATCAAACATCTGAGATCTGAGATCCGACATCTGACATCTGAAATCTGGCATCTGGCATCTGAAATCCCTTCTTTCCCCTATCTTGCAGGAACAAACGATTTTTATGAACGAACTGATTGAACGTCTGGGTACAGAAGCCGGACTCACCCCCGAACAGGCACAGAAAGCCATTGCCAGTATTGCCAATTTTGTAAAAGAAAAATTCCCCATGCTCGGCGGCGCCGTAGACCAGATTTTTGCCGCAGGTAATAAAGATGATGAATCGTAGAGATCTTTGATTTTTTGATGTTTGATTTTTTGATTGCTTGATTTGTAAATAATGTAATCAAAAGATCAAAGATCCAACATCTGAGATCTGAGATCCGACATCTTACATTCAATCAAAAAATCAAAGATCAAAAAATCAAACTTTAGCACCTCCCACCAACCGATAGGATTCCCGTATATATTCCTGTAATTGCCGGGCACTGAGTGTGCCATCCACGACAATCGTGTTCCAATGTTTCTTGTTCATATGATAGCCGGGCAGTACTGCCATAGGATAGGCTTCCCTTAACTCGATGGCCTGATCGGGATCACATTTCACATTAAACCGCAGCGGGTCATTATCCAGTCCCATCAAACAAAATATCTTTCCCTTCACCTTATACACCAACGTATCCGGTCCGAATGGCGTAACTTCTTCCACCCCGGGAAAAGTCAACAAAAATTCGCGCAGGGATTCTATATGCATGGGAGTGAGTAAAATGGCTGATGTCAGATCTCAGATCTCAGATATAATTGAATATACACTTTTCTCCCATACTCACTACTCACTACTGACTACTCACTACATCCAATCAAAAAATCAAACATCAAAAAATCAAACATCTAAGCTCTGACATTACAAAATGTTCTTCACCGCCTCTACCAGTTCACCCTTGGTAATGGGGATGCCCATGATTTTATTGTATCCTTTGGCATCTACCAGGAACTGATCGCGGATGATTTTTACCAGCTGACCATTATTGATTTCGGGAACCAGTACCTTATCGAACCGACTGATGATGTCGCCCAGGTTGCGTGGGAAGGGGCGCAGGTAGCGGAGATGTGCATGACTCACTTCAATACCTTCAGCCAGTAATTCACGCACAGCAGTTTTAATAGCGCCATAGGTAGAACCCCAGCCCAGTATGAGTACTTTACCTTTTTCCGGACCATTGTCCAGTGTTTGTAAAGGAATATAATCAGCAATCTTCGCCACTTTGGCTTCACGTGTTTTCACCATGTGCTGGTGATTCTCGGGATCGTAACTTACGTTGCCGGTAATATCCTGTTTCTCCAGTCCGCCGATACGGTGCTCAAATCCGGCGGTACCGGGAACAGCCCAGGGACGAACCAGTTTTTCATCCCGCTTATAGGGCTGGAATTTGTCTTCCCCTTCCGCCAGCGCTTTTTTGAATGTTACTTCAATGGGTTTCAGATCGGCAGACTGCGGGAATTTCCAGGGCTCGGCGCCATTGGCAATATATCCGTCACTCAGGAAAATCACCGGTGTCATATGTTGTACGGCAATACGTACCGCTTCATACACGGCACTGAAACAATCGCTGGGTGTGGAAGCGGCAATCACGGGCATGGGGCATTCCCCATTACGGCCGTAATAAGCCTGCATCAGATCACTTTGTTCGGTTTTGGTAGGCAAACCGGTTGAGGGGCCACCACGTTGTATATTCACAATCAGCAGGGGAATCTCCAGCATCACCGCCAGTCCCATGGCTTCTGTTTTCAGTGCCATACCCGGACCGGAAGTAGTGGTTACGCCCAGGGAGCCGCCATAGCTGGCACCAATGGCCGCACTGATACCCGCAATCTCATCTTCAGCCTGGAAAGTACGTACGCCAAAGCTTTTGTGTTTACTGAGTTCATGCAGGATATCGGAAGCAGGGGTAATGGGATAAGTGCCCAGGAAAATGGGCAGTCCACTTTTTTCACCGGCAGCAATCAGTCCCATGGCCAGGGCCTGGTTACCCATGATGCTGCGGTACAAACCCGGTTCCATCTTTGCTTTTTCTACCCGGTAGCGGGTGGTAAAAGCTTCGGTAGTATCGCCATAATTATACCCTGCCTGCAATACTTTGATATTGCTCTGCAGGATAACATCTTTATTGCCGAATTTTTCTTTGAGGAAATCAATGGTATTATCCAGGCTGCGGTTATACATCCAGTACAGCAAACCCAGTACAAACATATTCTTCGCCCGGTCACGCTCTTTGGTACCCAGTTCGGTAAATTCTTTCAGCGCTTCACGGGTAAGTTTGGTAACATCCACTTTGGTGAGTTCAAAGCCATCCAGGCTGCCGTCTTCCAGTGGGTTCACCCCATCGGGATAATTGGCCAGGCGCAGGTTCTTGGCATCAAAGCCATCGATATTGGCAATGATTTTACCACCGGCTTTAATGCTTTTCAGATTCACTTTCAGGGCTGCAGCATTCATCACTACCAATACATCACAGAGATCGCCGGGCGTATAAATACGCTGACTGGAAAAATGCAGCTGAAAACCACTCACTCCGGGCAGGGTACCGATCGGGGCACGGATCTCCGCCGGGAAATCGGGGAAAGTAGCCAGGTCAATACCCAGTAAAGCGGTATTATTGGTAAACTGCTGACCCGTGAGCTGCATACCATCGCCACTATCACCGGCAAACTTGATCACTACATCCTGTAAAAGCGCATCTTTTCTGTCCATCGCTAACAAATTGTGGGGCAAAGTTAGCATATAGTTGGCTTTTCCTTCAATCGTTAAAATTCCGCTTCCGGCAACCCGGAATGCGCAAACGAATGAGCGAATATGTATATTTGAATAAGTAAAAACGAGAACTATGGCTATTTTAAAATCCGGGAACCCCACCCTCAGTTCAAAAATCTTCGACAAGAGCCTGCAAATGGAAGCCCAGGCACAGGGCACCATGAGCGTGAGAGGTGCAATTAATAAGTTCGGATTCCTCATGTTAATGATCATTTCAGGCGCCGCCTATACCTGGTACCTGTTCGACCAGCTCAAGCAGGATACCATGACCACCCTCATGATCGTAGGTGCCATTGGTGGACTGATCTCTGCACTGGTCATATCCTTCAAACCCCGGCTGGCCCCCTACCTGGCCCCGGCTTATGCGATTCTGGAAGGTTTCCTGATCGGCGGACTCTCAGCCATCATGAATGCCGCTTTCGCGGAAAAATTCCCCGGTTTAATCATGCAGGCCGTTGGACTCACATTTGGTGTAGCCATATCCATGTTCCTGCTGTATAATTTCCGCATCATCAATGCCACACAACGATTCAAATCCGTTGTGTACACCGCCACGCTGGGCATTGGTATCTTCTACCTCATCACCCTCGTACTTCGCTTATTTGGTGTACAGGTAAGTTTCATGTACGACAGCAGCTGGCTCAGCATCGGCATCAGCCTTTTTGTGGTAGCCATTGCTGCTTTGAACCTGATCATGGACTTCGACATGATTGAAAAAGGTGCTGAAATGGGCGCCCCCCGCTACATGGAATGGTATGGCGCATTCGGACTGATGGTAACCCTGGTTTGGCTCTACATAGAAATTCTTCGCCTGCTGAGTAAATTGAGCAGTCGCGACTAATACAAACACCACACATCATTCAAAAAACATCACACAATCTGTGATGTTTTTTTATGCCCCCAACGGTCAATACAGTAACTTAGTCGCATCACAATCAACAAGCATGGAATTCAACCGAAAGCAACATAGCAATGATGAACTGATTTATATGTACCGCAACCTGCTATTGCCCCGCATGATTGAGGAAAAAATGCTGGTATTGCTGCGTCAGGGTAAAATAAGCAAGTGGTTCAGTGGTATCGGACAGGAAGCCATTGCCGTAGGTAGTACCCTGGCACTGGAAAAAGACGAATGGATCATGCCCCTGCACCGCAACCTGGGTGTATTTACCTCCCGTCAAATGGGTTTGCAGAAACTATTCATGCAATGGCAGGGTAATAAAGAGGGTTATAGTAAAGGCCGTGAACGCAGTTTCCATTTCGGGAGCCGTGCACACCATATCTGTGGTATGATCTCGCACCTGGGCCCGCAGCTGGCACTGGCCGACGGCGTAGCCCTGGCGTATAAATTACGCAAAGCCAATAAAGTATCCCTGGCCTATTCCGGTGATGGCGGTACCAGTGAAGGAGACTTTCATGAAGCGCTCAATGTAGCTGCTGTATGGGAGCTGCCCGTGATCTTCATCATTGAAAACAACGGCTATGGCCTCAGCACACCGGTGAATGAACAATACCGCTGTGAAAGCCTGGTTGACAAAGCCAAAGGTTATGGCATGGAAGGTATTCGCATCGATGGCAATAATATCCTGGAAGTATACGATACCATCCGCGGCGTGCGCGAGTACTGTATCCGCGAACAAAAACCTTACCTGGTAGAATGTATGACCTTCCGCATGCGCGGACACGAAGAAGCCAGCGGCACCAAATATGTTCCCACAGAATTATTTGAACAATGGGCACAGAAAGATCCCCTCAAAAATTTTGAACAATGGCTGATCAGCGAACAGGTTGTTACCGAAATGCAGGTGGCCGATATCCGCAATGAATTCAAACAATATATTGAATCGGAATTACAACTCGCTTTTGAAGCAGCGCCACTGATCCCGCAAACCACCGAAGAATTACAGGATGTATATGCCAAACCCCCGGCAGAAAGCTTCCTGAATCCGGTAAAGCAACTCGACGAACTTATACAGAACGGAAGCCCCACGCACGAATCGCGTTTTGTTGACGCTATCACCGAAGGCCTGTCGCAAAGTATGGAACAACACCCCAACCTGGTGTTAATGGGACAGGATATTGCCGAATATGGCGGTGCTTTTAAAATTACCGATGGTTTTGTGCAACGCTTCGGCAAAGAACGGGTTCGCAATACGCCCCTCTGCGAAAGTGCTATCATTGGCAGCGCACTGGGCTTAAGCCTGGAAGGTTACAAGAGTATGGTGGAAATGCAGTTTGCCGATTTTGTGTCGGTAGGATTCAACCAGATCGTTAATAACCTGGCCAAAATACATTACCGCTGGGGACAGGCCGCCGATGTGGTGATTCGCATGCCAACGGGAGGCGGTGTAGGTGCCGGTCCCTTTCACTCACAAAGCAATGAAGCCTGGTTTACCCATGTGCCGGGACTGAAAGTGGTATACCCATCCAATCCCGCCGATGCCAAAGGATTACTCATTGCAGCCATCAATGATCCCAACCCTGTTTTATTTTTCGAACACAAAGCCCTGTACAGAAGTGTAAACGGCCCCATACCCGATGCCTATTATGAAACACCCATCGGCAAAGCAGCACTCACACGCGAAGGAATAGATATAACCGTTATCACCTATGGTTCCGGCGTACACTGGGCACTGGAATACCAGGCAGCCAATCCGGAAATAGCTTTACACATACTGGACCTCCGCAGTTTATTACCATTGGACTACGATGCCATCCGCACCGCCGTGGGAAAAACCGGCAAAGTGCTGATCCTGCACGAGGATACATTAAGCGGTGGTATTGGTGGCGAGATAGCAGCCTGGATCGCCGAACATTGTTTCGAATTACTGGATGCACCCGTGATGCGCTGCGCTTCTCTGGATACACCCATACCATTCAATATAGACCTGGAAAAGAATTTTCTCGCACGCAGCCGCATGCATGCATTTGTGCAGAAACTAATGGCATACTGACAAAACCCTTCAACCCATACCCATGCGCAAACAATGGATATCCTGCTGCCTCTTGCTTACGCTTTTGGTGAATAGCACCCAGGCACAAACCAGGCAACAATATCAGGCACCCTATTTTGCCGATAGCAACCGCTTGCAAAAACTGCAATCGGTTTTTCCTGCCGTGGAAGCAAGCTATCGCCGGTATGCCTCCCAGCAGCATATGCCCGGTTATGCATTCGGGATTATGGTAGATGGTCAACTGGTATATACCGGTACCGGTGGCTATACCGATATTGCCAGCCAGACACCGGTAAGCAGCAAGTCCATGTTCCGCATTGCCTCCATGTCTAAAAGCTTTACCGCTGCAGCCATCCTGCATTTACGTGATGCCGGAAAACTGCAACTCGATGATCCCGTAACCCGTTATATTCCCGAACTCAAAGGACAACAGCTCACCAAAGATGCTGCAGTCATCACCATACGCGATCTCATGAGCCATAATGCGGGTTTCCCTGAAGACAATCCCTGGGGCGACCGCCAGCTGGCCGATACCGAAGCCGATCTGCTGGCACTCATCAAAAAAGGGTTACACTTCTCCAATACACCCGGAGAACAATACGAATACAGCAACCTGGGCTTCGCCATGCTCGGTTATATCATACACAAAGTATCCGGCAAACCCTACAGTGTGTATATCCGGGAAAATATCTGGCAACCCCTGGGCATGAAAGATGCTGCATGGGAATACACAACGGTACCCAAACAACAACTGGCACATGGTTACCGCTGGATCAATAATAACTGGCGCGAAGAAACTTTACTGCACGATGGCATCTATGGCGCCATGGGAGGTATGATCAGTTCCCTGGAATCCTTCAGTCGGTACATGGCCATGCACATGAATGCCTGGCCGGCAGGAAATGCAAACCTGGCCGGACCCATACAAAAAAGCTCCCTCAGAGACATGCATCAACCCCATCGCTTCATTGGTCTGAATGCACAAAGCCGCGCTACCGATGGCAGTGCCTGTCCTACGGCAAGCGCCTATGGTTATGGCCTGCGCTGGACCAAAGATTGCCAGGGCAGAATCATGGTAGGACATAGCGGGGGCTTACCCGGATTTGGCAGTAACTGGACTTTCCTGCCCGAATATGGGATTGGTGTGATCTTCCTGGCCAATGTTACCTATGCACCCACCGCCGGTTTCAACAGCCGGATACTGGACACACTCATCCGCAGCGCCGCATTAAAACCCCGGATACTACCCGCTTCATCCATCTTAACCAATACCCAAAAACAATTACTGACCCTATTACCACACTGGCATGAAGCCAAAACATCCGGACTTTTTGCGGATAATTTCTTTGATGATTATAGCCTGGAAAGTTTACAGCAAGAAGCAGGCAGCCTCTTTACCCAAATCGGTCCCATCCTGCAATATGGCCCCATGGTGGCAGAAAACCAGTTAAGGGGTTATTGCATCATAGAAGGCACAAACGGCAAACTCAAACTCAGCTTCACACTAACACCCGAAAACCCGGCGAAGATCCAGGAATACCATTTGGAGAAAAGCAATCTATAAGAACAGTTGGAGGTTGGAAGTTGGAGGTTGATGCCACTTACGCATTACCAACTATTACATATCAGATCTTTGATTTTTTGACTTGTCCACCGACCGAGTGTCGCCGAAGCTTTAGCGGTGGCACAAGCTAAAGCGAAGGTGGATCTTTGATTTCTTGATTTACGGGGAATTATACAACCTCTAACCTCCAACTTCCAATAGCCAACAGCGAACGGCTCCCTAACACCCAATGCGCCAACGCGCCAATGCGCTAACGGCCAATAGCCAAAAGCCAACACACTCACTACTGACTACTCACTACTCACCTTATATAACCATAGTGTATCAATACTATATCCATACATTAGCCATATACTATCCAGTGGTTCTCCTAAGGGATACCAGTGCATAGCTTAAGGGTTACCCCATATCAAAGCCATATCCAACCTATACCAAAACCATCTTTGCGGGGTCGAAACCAACGCAATCAGGGCAGGAAGCACCCAAAAAATTACATATAATTTATTTTTATACAACAGTTTGCGCAGCCAGGACCTGACAGCAACAAGGGATACCATGGCGTATGGGCAACCGGGTACTAGCTGACTGAATTCGGAAAATTTGTCACTTTTACAGGAATAGTACGGAAATTGACCTTTCAGAACCCTGATAAATCAAGTCGATGAAATTACTCTTTGAATACCTCAAGCCTTATAAATGGCTGGTGTTACTGGCATTATTGCTGGCCGGCGTCAACCAAACCTTTTCCCTCTTTGATCCCATGATCTTTGGTAAACTGATAGACCAGTTTGCCAATCATGCGAAAATCAACCCCGATGGCACCCCGCGTACCGAATCGGAGTTCATACGTGGTATCATGACCATGTTACTCCTGCTGGTGGGTACTGCCATGGTAAGTCGGATTGCCAAAGCTTTCCAGGATTATACCGTGAATGTGGTGATCCAGAAATTCGGGGCGAAGATTTTTACCGATGGATTAAAACATTCCATGCGCCTGCCTTACCAGGAGTTTGAAGACCAGCGCAGTGGTGAAACCTTGTCCATCTTAACCAAAGTGCGTACAGATACCGAGAAATTCATCAGTTATGTGATCAACGTACTGTTTGGAATTATTGTAAGCGTCATTTTCGTATCCATTTACGCAACAAGGCTACACTGGTCCATCATCCCCATTTACCTGGGTGGAGCACTTATGATTGCCTTTGTTACCAACCTGCTGAGTAAAAAGATTAAAGTCATTCAGAAAAATATTGTGCGTGAAACCACTTCACTCGCAGGTTCCACTACTGAGAGCCTGCGCAATATTGAGCTGGTGAAAAGCCTTGGTCTAACCGATCAGGAAGTAAAGCGACTCAATACCAATACTTATAAGATACTGGGGCTGGAGCTGAAGAAAGTGAAGAGCATCCGTTCCCTGAGTTTTATACAGGGAACCATGGTGAATTTCCTGCGCCAGGTAATTACATTCACACTCATGTGGCTGATTTATCGCGATGTATTGTCGGTAGGCCAGCTGATCTCATTACAGTTTTACAGTTTCTTCATCTTTGGTCCCTTGCAGGAAATCGGCAGCATCATCATGAGCTATCGCGAAGCGGAAGCTTCCTTAGTTAATTTTCATACCCTCATGAAAAAAGAAGTGGAGCCGAGACCTGCCCAACCCAAGCAAGTAGGAACCATTAACGAGTTGGAATTTGATCAGGTGGTATTTCAGCACCAGACCGCGCAGTATCGTGCATTGGATGGTATATCTTTTGGTGTGAAAAAAGGCGAAACCATCGCTTTTGTAGGTCCTTCCGGCTCCGGGAAAAGCACCCTGGTGAAATTACTGGTAGGCTTGTATCGCCCGCAACAGGGACATATTCATTACAATGGCATTCATGGGAGTGATATGAACTTTGATGAACTGCGTAACCAGATTGGTTTTGTAACACAGGATACACAGCTATTTGCCGGCACCATCCGGGAAAACCTCTCCTTTGTATATCCCCAGGCCACGGAAGAAGACCTGCTGGAAGCCCTGCACAAAGCCAGTTGCGATAACCTGCTGCAGCGTGCGGAAAAAGGACTGGATACCATGATTGGTGAAGGCGGATTAAAACTGAGTGGTGGTGAGAAACAAAGACTGTCTATTGCCCGTGCGCTTCTGCGCCATCCCAATCTCTTAATCTTTGATGAAGCCACCTCGGCACTGGATAGTATTACGGAAGAAGAAATCACCAATACCATCCGCAATATCTCACACGAACGTGATCAGATCACGGTGATGATTGCCCACCGCCTCAGCACCATTATGCATGCCGACCGCATCTATGTACTGGAGCGTGGCCAGGTAGTGGAAACCGGCAATCACCACAGCCTGCTTGAAGAAAAGGGGCTCTATTATGCCATGTGGCGCCAACAGATCGGAGAAAGAAAAGGAGCCGTGGTGGGAGTTTAGTAGTGTGGTTTTGGGGCTGTGAGCTGCCAGCTGTGAGCTTCTAGCTGATAGTTATAAGAAGAAATGGTTGCCGGCAACTTCAAATCAAAGATTTGACATCTCGCTGGCTGTTGGCGCATTGGCTATTGGCTAATTCCCCGTAAATCAAGAAATCAAAGATCAAAAAATCAAAGATCTGATTTCTGACCTCCATTTCATTCCTTATCCAATCCCAGTTTGCGTTTAAAGTACTCAACCACTGAGGGGTCTTCAAGTCCTTCCATATCACTGAGTTCCAGTTCCAGTGCTTTGGTACTGAGTTGAATTTCTATGAGGGAGAGGGTTAAAGAGCCAACAAAAAAAAGCAGGCTGATGGCAAATATCAGGTTGGCGGTGATGGGCCATTGAATGTATATGAAATACATACAGGCAATACAACCCAGGATGGTGATCACCCCAAGCGCCTGCATATTCTTGATGAGTTTTAAACGATACCGGAGATTCTTGATCTGGCCATGAATAATATGTTTCTGTTCATGGTTCTGGTATTTCTCGTGCAGGCTCCGGATGCGGTTCGATAATGAAAGAAAGCGGTTGGTATAAGCCAGCATCACCAGGCTGATGGCCGGGAATAAAAGGGCCGGTGTGTTAAAATTGATCTCCATATCCCCAAGATAGAAAAATAAAACGGGACAGCATACAGCTGCCCCGTTCTACTAAAATCATTTCACCAAACCGGTTACCATTTCCAGCCCAGCGGCACATTCAGTTTAACACTGAAAGCCCGTCCCATATTAAATACACCCATACGACCGGTAGCAGCATTGACGTCGGTGTACTTAAGTCTGCTGAGGTGGTTCTGATAAGCTACATCGGTGAGGTTATTCAGTGCCAGGTGTAAGCTGAACAGGGTTTTGCCCTTGCATTGTACATCGGCACCGGTTCCCAGGTTCAGGAGTGTATACCCATTGGTAAGGGTTTCGGTATTATAGCCGGTGAATACACGGTTTTGTGTATTGGTACGATCCATAGTGATCCGGAAATACAGGTTGCGGAAGGCTTTACCTGTTTTTTTGAAATCGGCGCGCAGCTCACTCTGCCATCGTGGAGCAGGCATGAAGGGTAATTTATTGCTGCCATCTATCGCCTGGTTAAAATGACCTGCCACCATGGAAAAAGTATTTTCAAAATGCAGCCAGTCCAGCGGATGCGGGTGGAGGTCTACTTTTAATTCCATACCCGCGAGAATGGCGCCCGACTGGTCAAACTTAAATGCAGTGATATCATTCCCGCCCACATTCACCAGTGAATCGCCACCGCCTACTGCTTCCAGTTTACTGTAAAAAATATAGTTACTGATATTATTATAGAAGCCATTCAGTGTAATACTCACGTGCTGGGTATTGATCTCCGCACCACCATCCAATTGCAGGGAAGTTTCAGACTTCAGCCTGGTATCACCGTATTCATAGCGGTTGGTTCCTTCGTGAGCTCCATTACTGGCCAGTTCAGAAACACTGGGGGCACGGAAACCACGGGCCACATTCAATTTCAGTGTGAGTGCATCACTGGCATTATAACTCAGTCCCACGCTACCACTGATATTGCTGAGATTTCTTTTGAAAGCGGCAAACTTCTGTACCGATCCTTCAGAAAATGCTTTTCCATCGAGCGATCGGATATCGCCCCGAACACCACCACTGAGGGTAAGGTTCTGGTTAAATGTTTTTTTAGTATAGATGAATAAACCGGCATCGAACTGGTTGTATTCCGGTATCAGTACTTCTTCTGCTTTATTGCGGTTCTGCTGATACATCCCTGTGATACCGGTAGCTGTACGCCAGCCATTTTTTTCTGCCAGGAGGAGCTGAACACTGTAGTTCACCGTATTCAGATCGAAATACAGGCCGGGGGTATTCATGGCATCCGGATCACCAAACTCTTTGCGCTGGTTACGCTGATAGCCTACATTCAGTAATAAACGATTGCCACCACCCAGGGATATATTGTTATCGGAAGCAATTTTAAAATGATTGATCCTTTGTCCGGGTGTATAAAAATTCCGGTTCTTCATTTCGGCATCAGTAGCAACCCTTTCATCTGGTGTTTCAGGGAAAATGAGAAATGCGCCGGTAACAGCATCACGCGCTCCTTCTATCACACCCAAGCGCTGGTTGAAATTACTGACCAACAAATGGCTGTACCCCCAGGAACGGTTAATGCCGATATAACCACCGAAGTTTTTTTCGGCAAAGCGACTGTTGAACACTTTACCATCATATTTATTGCTGTAATCACCGGCCGATTTACTGGTACCATAAATATTCCAGTTGAATCCGTCTTTGCTATGTCCCGCCAGGTTGGCATTCAAGCCACGGAGTCCGCTGTTATCCATAAAAGTCCCGCTGATATTGCCCTTAATGGTCCCCTGTTCAACCGGTGTATTGGTAATCAGGTGAACCACCCCGGCCATTGCATCACTGCCATAGAGTAAAGAAGCCGGTCCTTTTAAAATTTCTGCCCTTTGCACACTGTATTCATCCACTTCAATACCATGCTCATCCCCCCATTGCTGGCCTTCCTGGCGGATCCCGTCATGTACCACCACAACACGGTTATAACCCAATCCGCGGATCACGGGTTTGGTAATAGCCGGGCCTGTTGATAAACCGGCAATACCGGGTACAGCCTGACTCAGCGCATCGATGATATTGGTAGCGGGCGTGCGCATCAAATCGCTCTTACGCACAATGGAAACCGGCTGCGCCGATTGTTTGGTTTTGGTAGCCGATGCCACACCAGTCACAGTAACCGATTCATGCTCCACATAAGATTCTTTCAGGCTGATATCTTTCACGAGGTTATCCGACAGCAGCACAGTTTCCAATACGGTGGCATAACCCTGGAACGATACTTCCAGCAGGTATTTTCCGGTATTCACTTCCGGCGTGCGGTAAGACCCGTCTGCCTGCGATACCGTTCCGATCTTGGCTTCATGCAGAAAAATACTGGCTCCCGCCAATGGCTTGCCGGACTGGTCGGTAACTTTTCCGGATAACCGTACTTTCTGGGGAGGGTTTTCAGGAATGGGGGAAGCCTGGGTTACGGCACCCATCAATAATAGCACTGCCATGATCCATGTCTGAAAGCTTGCCTGGGAAAATCTGATTCGCATAGTTTATCTTTTTGCTACAATGTTGCAAATATAGGGGCTGTTTTGAAAATTTCATCATTGTTGCAAAAAAAATTCAACAGCCTCGTTTTCAGGCAGAACAGGCAGGTTTACCGGATAGATGGCTGGAAGGACTAAAGGTTTAACGCATTTTCAGCATGGGACGTACTTGTTGTTTGGAAAGGTTCTGGAAACGGACATAATAAACCCCGGCCGGCAGATAACTGCCGTCGAACACCAGGGTATAGTTACCGGCTTCGTATTCTTTATCGGTGAGGTTGGCCAGCACCCTTCCCATGGTATCCATCACCTGTATAAGGGTATGGCCGCCACTGGTTTTGAAACTGATGCTGGTTTTCTGGCTGAAGGGATTGGGATAGTTGGTAATAAAGTTTTCACCGGAGAGATTCACTGCTTTGTTACAGGCCAGCGAATTGATGATGGGTATGGTTTGAAAATTCTTGAGCATGATCTGTTGCAGATCATTACTGTCTACACATAACCAGTTATTCAGCAAGCTCGCATACACACTTCTGAAATCATACTGATAGGGCAGGTTATCATTGAAGGAAGCATTGACCGGTAATACAGGTGTATCGCCATATACCGCAGCATTCACATTTTTTCCGAATACAAACATGGGTGCGGCCGAACCATGATCGGTACCTACACTGGCATTACTCTTGATACGCCGGCCAAACTCCGAAAATGTCATGCCCACTACCCGCTCCTCGGCCTTCAACAATTTCAGATCATCCTGGAATGCTTTGATACTATCGCTTACATTCTTCAGCAGATTGGCATGATTACCCGTGGTGCTGTCGAGGTTATTAACCTGTGCGGAGTGGGTATCAAACCCGCCATAACTCACCATATAGATCCGGGTTTGCAGTCCCCCTGCAATGAGCCTGGCCACAATCTTCAGTTGCGCCGCCAGTGAATTATTTGGGTAAGCGGCCTGTTGTGTTACTTTGGCTGATGCTGCTTTAATCACTTCCGCATATTGCTGTGTTTGCTGGGCTACCTGCCGGATATAAGTCAGTTCCTTACCCGCAGGTGTATTGGGTGCCGGATCCTGTACCCCGCTGATAAGGTTGTAAAAATTAGAAGGATTGGTAATACTCATACCCATACTCACGGCAGGTCCCTGTAAAGCCAGTGATGTGGTTGAACCAATTTGTATAGCCAGTGGATCAGGCATACTGCTATTGGGGTAGCCATTGGGAAAATTGGGGTATTCATAATTCAGGTAACGGCCCGTCCATCCGCTGTTTACTACCTGGTTACTGTCGCTTGCACTCATCCAGATATCTGTAGCGCGGAAATGCGAAAAGTTTGGCTGCGGATATCCCACGGAGTGAATTACACCCAGCCTTCCTTCATTAAACATCGTTTGCATACCGGTCATGGAAGGATGCAGTCCCACTTTCTGGGTACCATCCAATGCCAGCACTTTCTGTTGGGGTATATACATATTGGAGCGGGCACGGATATAATTGGGGAAATATTCCAGGGGTATTACCGTATTCAATCCATCATTACCGCCATTGAGTTGTATGATCACAAGTACATGATCTGTTTCGGTGGTAGGCGGAAAGAGTCCCTGCATGAGTAGTGATTCTGCACCAATGGCCCGGACCGACATACCATTGATGAGTGAGGGTAACATTACACCCACTGGTAATGCATTGCGTAAAAAATCCCTTCTTTTCATAAGTATGGTATTTAAGCGAGTTGGTACTCGGCCAGGTTCATCAAGTATTTAATCAGGTCGCGGGTACGGTTCCGAACCGTAGTGGTATTGGCCATATCACCGGGATTGGTTACAAACTGGTTCCAGGCATTCGTCCAGTAATAATCCTCAGATTGTCCGCCCAGCAGAATATCTCTTTTGATTTGTGTACGTGATGCTGCGGATAAATCCAGCCGGAATAATAAACGAATCAGGTCATCAATCAACTGGTTGGGATTACCGGGATCACTGAGTGTTTNTGGTCACCAGGGTATCGGTGAACTGGTTGCGTTTGGGAAGGGTATCGCTGTTGATCCATACTTCATAAAACTGCGGTTCCTGGTAATAGGCTTTCCAGCCACTCACATCAGGCGGATCTCCGATGTTCTGCTGCAGGTTGGCACAGGCATTCACCAGGTAGTTCCAGTGACCATAATTGGTAATATAATCGGTATCGGGCTGAAAGGGTATCTGGAATTCGCGGCAAAAAGCAACCACCAGGTCAACCGGACTTTTGATCTGGCATCCACGGGAAAGGCTGTCGAAAAAATGTTCGCTTTGCAGCAGGGTTTGTAATACCGGCACCAGCTCATAGTTACTGCTGCGGAATAATTGGGCCAGTGGCTGGATCACCAGTGTTTCCACCGAAGCATCGATATCGTAATACACAAACCAACGATAAAGACGGCGGCAGATGTATAATGCCACTTCATCAGTAGCGAAAATCATATTCAGCAAATCATCCAGTTCTTCTTCCCCCGCAGTGGGTCCGTTTTTACCGGCAATAATGGTATTGTTGTAGAAAGCAGAAAACTGTTTGGCGTTTTTATCGTGCCGGTTATTATCGAAATAGGAACTGATGGTATTGGCATTGTTGCGCCAGCCGGTAAGTACGCGGGCTGCGGCTTTTACGTCTTCCTCCGTGTATTGCGATCCCGGCCCCTTGCCACAGCAGAAAAGCTCCTGCAATTCCCTTCCGTAGTTTTCAT
Source organism: Chitinophagaceae bacterium (assembly GCA_009996675.1). Taxonomy (GTDB): domain Bacteria; phylum Bacteroidota; class Bacteroidia; order Chitinophagales; family Chitinophagaceae; genus Sediminibacterium. The sequence continues at coordinate 643 of JAACZQ010000031.1, read as the reverse complement.
CGGGTGCTGCTGCCTGGTTGAGTTGTCCGTTCAGGTACACCAGCATGGCAGGGTCCATGGTTACGGCTTTCATCAGGCTTTTGAAATTGCCCAGGGCATGGCTGCGTAATAATGCATGGTGCTTATAGGCAAACTGCGAATTGATATCGGTCATTTCGGTAGCCAGGTGGTTATGCCAGAACAGGGTCATTTTTTCACGCAGGTTCCGCTCCTGCCTCACCAGTAAACCCATCCACCATTTTTTGAGGGAAGCCCGGCGCAGACTCTGTACCGTACCATCATTACTGGGATCATTCACCCAGGTGGAACCGGTGGGGATATTCGTATCCGGTACAGCCGCATTGGACGGATCATATTCCTTTACCGGTGGATCCGGGGCAAGGGAGGGAACAGATAGCAGGGTTTGAACGGCTTGCGCACAAGTCATGCTGCGGAAAAAAGCAATATCATCCCGACTGGCCCCAAAAAGGGTTCTTTTGAGCAGATGTGTGATCTCAACATCGGTCCAGGGACCGGTATAGGGACTGAGTCCGGTACCGGGGGGAGCTTCGGGTATGGTTGATAATGAAGCAGTTAGACCAGGCTTGGGGGCATGGGTACTCATGATTGGGTTTTAGATGCTTAGTAGAAAACGGGGTGCTAT
>JAACZQ010000030.1 GCA_009996675.1 Chitinophagaceae bacterium | reverse complement strand
GGAAGCATCTCAGGATAATTATTTCTGGGTGAAGCGGGTTCATCCGGAAGACGTTTCAAAAGTAATTGAGAACCGGAACAGGATTTTTCTGGAAACCCAGGATCAGTATTGGGAAGATGAATACCGGTTTCTCAAAGCCAATGGTGAGTATGCCCATGTATATGACCGGGGTTATATTATTCGCAATGCAGAAGGTAAAGCGGTACGAATGATCGGCGCTTCACAGGATATCAGTGCCATGAAACGATCGGAGCAACAGCTGCAGGAACTCAATACAACGTTGGAGCAAAGGGCTGCTGAGCTGGCGGCTTCCAATACAGAACTGGAACGTTTTGCCTATGTGGCTTCGCACGATTTACAGGAGCCCCTGCGTATGGTAAGTAGTTTCCTGCAATTACTGGAAAAACAATACAATGAAAAACTGGATGATAAGGCCCGGGAATACATCCAGTTTGCCGTGGGTGGCGCCGAACGCATGAAAAAACTCATCCTCGACCTGCTCACGTACTCGCGTACCGGTACGGAAAAAGAAGTATTCCTGCCGGTAGATATGCAGTCGGTACTGGAAAACACATTACAAATTTTCGCTCCCCGTATTGAAAAAGAAGCAATAACTTTATGGGTGAAGCCTTTGCCCCGGGTATATGGTAACCAGATGCAGCTGCAGCAGTTGATGCAGAATCTGATTGGGAATGCCATTAAGTACAGGAAAGATCAGCCTTTGGAGATCACCGTAGATTGTATGGAAGAAGCCGACCGTTATGTTTTTGCGGTACGCGACAATGGTATCGGCATCAGTCAGCGTTATTTCGAGAAGATCTTTATTGTATTTCAGCGGCTGCATCCCAATAACCAGTATACCGGAACTGGTATTGGTTTGGCTATCTGTAAAAAAATTGTAGAGCGGCACTATGGTCAGATATGGGTAACATCAACAGAAGGTGTGGGCAGTACTTTTTATTTCAGCCTGCCCAAAACACCACCCGAGAAAAAAGCATAAAGCAAGCGATATGTCATCGGTATTAGAAGACTTGGAAATACTGCTGGTGGAAGATAATGAGGGCGATATTGCCCTTACACTGGAAGCCTTCCGCGAAACCTGCGCGCGTAATCACGTGAAAGTGGTGCGTGACGGAGAAGAGGCATTGGCCTATCTGCACAAGGAAAAACCTTTTGAAGAAGCGCATACGCCGGACCTGGTATTACTGGATATCAACCTGCCCAGGATTGACGGTAAGGAAGTACTGGCAACCATGAAAACTGACCCGTCGCTGAAAACCATTCCGGTGGTAATGCTTACCACTTCTTCCGCGGAAAATGATGTTCAGGATGCTTATGCCAATTATGCCAATTGTTATGTGATCAAGCCCGTTAACCTCAATAAGTTCATGGAAGTGATCCGCAGTATTGAAGATTTCTGGGTTTCTATTGTGAAACTACCCCACCGGCGTTAGGCTTTCCGTACAATATCTGCACCGATATTCCGCAAACGATCATCAATGTACTGGTAACCCCGGTCAATTTGTTCGATATTCTGGATCACACTCTTCCCTTCTGCACTCAGCGCCGCAATGAGCAATGCCTGGCCGGCGCGGATATCCGGACTGCTCATGGTAATGCCCCTCAGGTTGTTTTTTCTGCCCAATCCGATTACAGTGGCCCGATGCGGGTCGCAGAGAATGATCTGTGCGCCCATATCAATGAGTTTATCGACAAAGAATAAACGGCTTTCAAACATTTTCTGGTGTACCAGTACACTGCCGCGTGCCTGCGTGGCAACTACTAATACAATGCTCAGGAGGTCGGGTGTAAAACCGGGCCAGGGATGATCGTAAATGGTAAGAATACCGCCATCGAGAAAAGTTTGTATTTCATAGACATCCTGCTGCGGAATGAAAATATCATCGCCCCGGATCTCCAGTTGTATACCCAGCTGGCTGAATTTTTCAGGGATGACACCAAGGTGCTGTACACCGGCATCACGGATGGTAAGCTCGCTTTGTGTCATGGCCGCGAGGCCGATAAAACTGCCTATTTCAATCATGTCGGGCAGCATCCGGTGACTGGTTCCGCCCAGTTTTGTGACGCCGTTGATCACCAGCAGGTTACTGCCAATACCTTGTATATGGGCGCCCATGCGTACCAGCATGTTGCAAAGCTGCTGGATATAGGGTTCGCAGGCAGCATTGTATATGGTGGTGGTACCTGTTGCCAGCACTGCTGCCATGACGATATTGGCGGTTCCGGTAACCGAAGGTTCATCCAGCAACATATAGGCACCGTTCAGGGAAGGGGCTTCCAGTCGAAAACAGCTTTGCGTTTCATCATAACTGAATTGAGCGCCGAGTTTTTCGAAACCAATGATATGGGTATCCAAACGGCGGCGGCCGATTTTGTCGCCACCCGGTTTGGGTATATAGGCTTTGTGAAAACGGGCCAGCATGGGACCAGCCAGCATAACACTGCCACGCAGTTTACCGCCTTTCTGCCGGAAAGCGTCTGATGCCAGGTAATCAACATCCACATCATCGGCTGTGAATGTACAGGTATGCCTGTCGGTGCGGTTGATTTTTACACCCATATCACCCAATAATTCAATCAGCAGGTTTACATCCAGGATATCGGGGATATTGCTGATGGTAACCGGCTCACTGGTAAGCAATACCGCCGATAATATCTGCAGGGCTTCATTCTTAGCGCCTTGTGGCGTAATGGATCCTTTCAGGCGGTTACCGCCGCGTACCTCAAATGAACTCATGTGACAGGGATTGATCTTACGAAAATAACCAAAGGCGGTAATTGTTTGCGTACCTGTGGAGAATTGCACCCAAAGAAAAAGCACCCATCGGGTGCTTTGTATATCGTTTTAAAAGGGTGCTAATAGCGTTTTTTGAAATTGCCGCCGCCGCCCTGGTTGTTGCGGTTATTGTTGTTCCGGTTACCGCCGCCCTGGTTATTGCGGTTATTGTTATTGTTTCGGTTGCCGCCACCCTGGTTGCCTCGGTTACCGCCGCCCTGGTTATTGCGGCCCCGGCCACCGAAGTTCTGCTGCCAGCGACCCCCGCGGTTATTACCGGTACCATAATCATCACGCTCAAATCCCTGGTTGCGGTGTTTAATGAAAGGCGTATTGCTGAACTCCAGCTCGCCACCGGTAATACTGTTCAGTTCACTGCGGATGGCATCATCATGTACCAGCTCTTTGTGCCAGTTACTGTAAGCCAGTTTCATATAGTAAGCAATCGCATGCGCGAAACCCGCTTTCTTCTCGGGATCTTCTTCTTTCATGGCTTTATCAATCACCACTTCCAGATTCTTACCCAGGTGCGCATAACGGGGATGGCGCTTGGGGTAAGGCATGGGATCAGGCTTCTGCTTGTACGTTTCTTTTTGCGGAATAGGATAAGGGCTGTCAACATCCAGCTTAAAATCACTGATGAAAAACAGGTGATCCCATAGTTTATGACGGAAATCCTCCACATTTTTTAAGTGGGGGTTCAGAAATCCCATCAGTTCAATAACAGCCTGGGCCTGTTGCTGTCTTTTTGCGCGGTCCTCAATGGTCAGCAGGTAATCTACCATCTTATGCACGTGGCGACCATACTCCTTCATACCCAGGTAACTTCTCGACGTATTATATTCCATGTAAAGCTTTGTGAAAGAACAAATGTAGGCATTCAGCGCCTGTTTCGGGGTATTTTTTAGGGATGGGCGCTGTTAAATAAATCATTTTTCGGCTACTGCAAGCGGCTGTTTATCTTCGCCGTATGGAACAATTGGTGCAGCAAATAGCCAACTATAAGCAGGAAATCGGGGCTTTTGAAGCCACTACTGCCGAAGCCGTGGAGGCTTTCCGTATTAAATACCTGGGAACCAAGGGTCTGGTAAAACAGGTGATGGGTGAAATGAAAAATGTGCCCAATGAGCAGAAAAAAGCATTCGGACAGATCCTGAATGAATTCAAGGAATTTGCCGAAAACAAGTATACCAGCCTCAAGGAACAAACCGAAGCTGCCGGGGATACCCATATCCAGCAGATCGACTGGTCTTTACCGGGCGATCCGGTTGCCGTAGGCACCCGTCATCCGTTGAGTATTGTACGGAACCAGATGATCGGTATTTTCCGCAGATTGGGTTTCGCGGTGGCAGAAGGACCGGAGATTGAAGACGACTGGCATAATTTCGGTGCCATGAACCTGCCGGAAGATCACCCGGCCAGGGATATGCAGGATACGTTCTATATCCATCAGAATCCCGACTGGTTATTGCGTACCCACACCAGCAGTGTGCAGGCCCGCATTATGGAACAGCAAAAACCACCAATCCGCGTTATTTGTCCGGGTCGGGTATACCGCAATGAAACCATCAGTGCCCGTGCGCATTGCTTCTTTCACCAGGTAGAAGGATTGTATGTGGATGAAAATGTAAGTTTTGCCGACCTCAAACAAACCCTCTATTTCTTTGTACAGGAAATGTTCGGCAGGGAGGTGAAAGTGCGTTTCCGGCCCAGTTATTTCCCCTTCACAGAACCCAGTGCGGAAATGGATATCAGTTGCCAGATTTGCGGTGGCAGTGGTTGTAATATTTGCAAACATACCGGCTGGGTAGAAATACTGGGTAGTGGTATGGTGCATCCCAAAGTGCTGGAAAATTTTGGTATTGATTCCAATCGCTATACTGGTTTTGCTTTCGGTATGGGTGTAGAACGTATCACCCAGCTCAAATACCAGGTGAACGACCTGCGGCTGTATTCCCAGAACGATGTGCGTTTCCTGAAGCAATTCACCGGCGCACTGTAGGTTAACTGATGCAGAATTTGTAAAGCGGGAAAAGCATTGCAGGTATATTTTCAAATTCTCAAACGCTCAAGTTGTCCACTGTACACACTACCAAAGGCATTGTTCTCCGTACGGTGAAATATGGTGATACCAGTGTGATTACAACTGTGTACACTGAATTATTCGGGATACAGAGTTATATCGTTAAAGGCGTAAGGCAATCGGGCAAAACCTCAGCTGGTAAAAGCAGTTATTTTCAACCGGCGGCGCTGCTGGAAATGGAAGTATACCACAACGAGCTGAAGCAATTGCAATTCATCCGTGAGTACCGCTGGAATTTTTTGTATGAAAAAATCCTGTTCGATGTGGTACGGAACAGCATTGCACTCTATATCATAGAACTCTTACAGCATAGCCTCAAACAACCCGAAGCCAATCCCGAACTGTTTTACCTGATCGAAGACAGCCTCAAACAAATTGATCGTGGTACCGATACGCTGGTGGCCAACCTGCCCCTGTATTTCTCCCTGCAGCTGGGCTCGGCACTGGGTTTTGGTATGCAGGGTAGCTATGGAACGGGTACAACGGTGCTGGACTTACAAGAAGGCTTTTTTCTGGCTGAAAAACCACTGCATCCGCATTATATTGACGGGGAGCAGGCCGAAGCCACATCGGCTTTGTTGCAGGCTAAAGCATATGCCGAACTGGAACAGATTAAACTAAACAGGCAATCCCGGCGCAGTTTATTGCAACATTACCAGACCTATCTCTCCCTGCATATTGCCGGTTTTGGCGAGTTGAAAAGTTTCTCCGTTTTGCAGGATATCCTGGGCTGATGCATCAGGCAGGCATCAATACCTGTGGTTCTGCCTGATTTTCCAATAAATGATCAGCAACGGGTAATAAAAGAATACCCGGTTTTGTTTGGGGGGCAAAGCTGCCCAATCGGCTATCCCTATTCAGGGCCCTGGCGCCATTATAAGTGGCCCATTGCAGTAACTCACTCAGGGATATCTGCGGGAAAGCCTCCAGTAACAGGCGTATTTCGGACAGGATGCTGAGTTGGTTATTGCTGGCCAGGCTGTCGGTACCCAGTACCAGTGGAATACCAAATTGCCGGAAGAGGTTTACAGGTGGTAATATGTTTTCGATATACAGGTTGGCGTTGGGACAAAGGCACATGAATACCTCAGGTCCCTTGAACTGCATCAGGTATTCCAGATCGGTATCGGTGGTAAAACTATTGTGTACCAGGATCAGCCGGGCTGCCCGCTGCAGGTAATGCAGATAGGAGGGCAGGCTGTTCTGTCCGGTAGCGCTAAAACTATTATTCTGAATACCCATGCTATCATAAAGCTTCAGAAAATCGCCCGATCCCTGGCGAAAGAGTTCATTTTCTGCCTGGCATTCCTGGTTATGGATGGTGATGGTTTGCCCTTCAAAATAAGGGGTCATGGATTCCCACAAGGCTGCTGATACTGAATAGGGGGCATGGGGAACCAGGCTGCTGTGACCGGGAAAGACATCCTGGTAAGCCTGCAGGTATTGAAGCGATTGACCCAGTCTTTTCTGTGCTATGAGCGGATTCCAGCCACTCACTTCAACAAAATGCTGGTAATGCAATCCGCCCTCGAGTTTCTGTTGCAGGGTAAGGGTGTTGTTGCAGATATCACCTACGGCAACAATACCATTGGATTGCATGGTAATGGCGGCATTATGTATGGCTTCACGAATCAATGCTTCATCGAAATGCCGTTGCGTGATAACGGACTTCACAAAATTCACCAATCCGGTATGCCGGGGAATCAGTCCCAGCATATGACTCAGTTCCAGGTGACAGTGGGCATTGACGAAACCCGGGCAGAGCATGCCTTCCAGTAGCTGCACGTCGTCACCGGCTTCGGATGCGGGAATGATAGCCTGAATAGTACCCTGCTGATCGGCCACCAGCACAACCGGATCATTGAGTAAACGGGTGCCTGTAAATAATTGTGTTGCCTGGAATTTGCGGTAAGCCAAAACCTGTTTTTACCACTAAGGTATTGTTTCTGCCCTATGCATGACAGAAATAATGAAGCGGGTATTTGATGCTTTCGCGTGAAATGCATGTTGCCGTTGATCCGGCAAAATGCAGTTTCAATATATTATTACATCCATGTATCACGAATAACAAGGATGGCAGCCCTGCAAACTTTTTACCTTCGGTAATCCTTCCCGCTTAATCCGGACAGGTGATAAAACCCTGAGTTATGAATGAATTGTTAGCGAATGATATGCAGTCGGTGGCTGCATTAATGCATATGACCCAGCAACAGGGGGTTGATTTTTTTCAAAACCTGGCAGCGCGGCCCACTTCGGTGCAGGCTGATATTACCCTGGCAGACCGGTTACCGGAAACGGGACTGGGGGCTGCGGGTGCGTTGCAGCATTTCAATACCAAATTTGAACCCCTGATTGTGGGCTCATCCGGACCCCGGTACTGGGGATTTGTTACCGGTGGAGCTACCCCGGCAGCGATCATGGGTGATATGCTGGCTGGCTTTTACGATCAGAATACCCAGTCGGTAAAAGGGCAGGGAGATGTTTCGGCCAATATTGAACTGGAGACCATCCGGCAGTTGCTGGATTTGTTTGATCTGCCCCGCGACTTCCTGGGTGGTTTTGTTACCGGGGCTACCCTTTCCAATTTCACCTGTCTGGCTGTGGCCCGGCAGTGGATTGGCCGGCAGCAGGGAGATGATATTGCCCGCGATGGAATGGTAGACGGGATAAAAATTCTGTCGGCCCTGCCCCATTCCTCTACCATCAAATCGCTTTCGATGCTGGGTATCGGCAGTAATAATATCATCCGCATAAAAGTGCAGGAAGGCAACCGTGAGTCTATGGATATGGAGGATCTGCAATACCAGATTGCCCAATTGCATGGAGCTCCGTTTATTCTGATTGCCAGTGCCGGTACGGTTAATACGGTGGATTTTGATGATTTCAAGGCCATTGCCCGGGTAAAAGCGGCCTATGATTGCTGGCTACATATTGATGGGGCATTTGGTGCTTTTGCCGCCTGTTCACCGGCGCATAAACAGCTGCTGGAAGGCTGGGAAGTGGCCGATAGTATTACCATTGATTGCCACAAATGGCTGAATGTACCGTATGAAAGTGCGTTCTTTCTGATCCGGGAAAAACACAAGGTACTGCAGACCGAAACTTTTCAGAATTCCAATGCCCCTTACCTGGGGAATCCGCTGGATCATTTCAGTTACCTGAATTTTTTACCGGAGAATTCACGCAGACTGCGGGCATTACCTGCCTGGTTTACGCTGCAGGCCTACGGTAAAAAAGGGTACCAGGATATTGTTACCCATTCCATCGCCATGGCACAGTTGTTCAGCGAATATGTGGAGCAGAGCGGGTTTCTGGACTTGCTGGCACCCACCCGCCTGAACAATGTTTGCTTCACGCTGAAGGGACGGGAGCAGCAGGACCGGGTGCAGGATTTTCTGGTGGCCCTGAATGCAACGGGTAAAGTATTTATGACACCTACGGTATACAATGGCTGGAAGGGAATCCGGGCTTCTTTTGTGAACTGGCGTACGACTCCGCAGGATATAGCCCTGGTTATTGAAGCCATGGAATCGGTGAAACCCTGACCGGTCCGGTGGGTCTGCTCTTATCCACCCCACCCTACGGGGTAATGGCCCGGGCCGCCCGGCTCCATTTTAAGCCGCAACTACAGGGAAAGTATGGGTCAGATATGGAGTTGATATGGACTAACCCTTTCGTATCCTTAGGGGATGGGTAATGGATACCCTATGGATCGTATAAGGATACCCAAGGGATAGTATAGGGATACCTAGGGTATACCCTTTGGTATGGATGGGGTGGGTTCTGCCGGGAGGTGTTATGCCCCGAAATCAGCAAAACCTATCTTAAGTAGTTGAAAAACAATTGTTTATTTCATTTCAGGGCTGATTAGCCGCGGCATTTGTTTGCTGACTGTTTTGGGGTGAAGTGGTTTGCCGGGAATCTCAGATTGGGGGCGATATTGGTTGAATTTGGCCTTCAGTGCCGGGTAATGAAAAAAATGGTTCAAAATTTTTATTGAAAATCAATTAGTTGCAAAGGTGGTGATGAAAATAGATCTTAAAATCCTTGGGAGATAGGCTTCAGAGGTGCTACCTTTGCGGTCCATTTAAAACCGGTGGGATAGCGCCGGGAACTAAAAAAAGAAATATTATGAGTAAACTCCATTTCACCACCAAGCATGCGAATGCGGCTACCGTGCAGCACAACTGGTATGTGGTTGACGGTACTAATCAAACCGTAGGTCGACTTGCCTCTAAAATTGCCGCTGTTCTCCGTGGTAAGAACAAAGCGTATTACACTCCCCACGTTGATTGTGGTGATTATGTAATTATTGTTAATGCGGAAAAAGTTGTTTTCACTGGTAACAAGTTTGAAGACAAGCAATACATTAACTTCTCTGGTTACCCCGGTGGTAAGAAAGAAGAAGCTGCGCAGGATCTGATTAAGCGTCGTCCTGAAGTGATCATGGAAAGGGCTGTGAAAGGCATGCTGCCTAAAAACCGCCTGGGTCGTAAAATGATCAAGAAGCTGTTTGTGTATGCCGGTACAACTCATCCTCATGGTGCACAACAACCCAAGGATCTGAAGTTTTAATCAACATTGCTAATTACAAATTCCTGATAAATGGAAAAACAAAAAAATGCAGTTGGTCGCCGTAAAGAAGCTGTTACCCGTGTTTTCATCAGCAAGGGTGATGGTAAGATCACTGTAAATGACAAAGACTATAAAGAATATTTTCCGCTGGTATACCTGCAGAACCAGGTAGAAGCGCCTCTGAAAACTGCCGAAGTACTGGGTAAGTTTGATGTGGTAATCAATGCAACTGGTGGTGGCCTGAAAGGTCAGGCTGAAGCCGCTAAACTGGGTATTGCCCGTGCATTGCTGGAAATGAATGCTGAATACCGTCCTGTGTTGAAAGCCGCTGGTCAGCTGAAGCGTGATCCCCGTGGTGTTGAACGTAAGAAGTTCGGTCACAAGAAAGCCCGCAGAAGCTTCCAGTTCAGCAAACGTTAATACAGTCTATTGTTTCTGGTGTATGGTTTGCTTTTCAACAACCATAGACTACAAACCATAAACTAAAAACATTAATTGATCATAATACAATAACATAAGATGGAAAATAACACTTCATTACAGCAACAACTCCTGGAGGCCGGTGTACACTTTGGTCACCTGAAGAAGAAGTGGAATCCCAAGATGTTGCCTTACATCTTTGCTGAGAAGAAAGGCATTCACATCATTGACCTTAATAAAACCGTTGATCACCTGCAGGAAGCTGCAGCTGCTGTTAAGCAGATTGCCAAGAGCGGTAAGAAGATCATGTTTGTAGCCACCAAAAAACAGGCAAAAGAAATCGTGAGCGAATGCGCCAAGCGTGTGAACATGCCTTTTGCAACGGAACGTTGGCTGGGTGGTATGCTTACCAACTTCAACACAGTTCGTAAGAGCGTGAAGAAAATGCAGAGCATCGAAAAAATGCTGGCTGACGGTAGCGCTGAAAGCCTGACCAAAAAAGAACGTCTCACCCTGAGCCGCGATAAAGACAAAATGGAGAAAGTACTGGGTGGTATTGCCCAACTGGGTCGCCTGCCTGCTGCTTTGTTCCTGGTTGATATCGGACACGAGCACATTGCGCTGGCTGAAGCTAAGCGCCTGGGTATTACTACTTTCGGTATGGTGGATACCAACTGCGATCCCAACAAAGTAGACTTCGCTATTCCTGCGAATGATGATGCTACCAAGTCTATTGCCATCATCACCAACTACATTGTTGCTGCTATTGCTGAAGGTTTGGCTGAGCGCCAGGCTTCTAAAGATGATGATGAATCTGAAGAAGCAAACAACGAGAACGAAGCCAAAGCCCGTCGCCTCGAAGCTGAAGCAGCTGCCGAAGGTGGTCGTGGTGGTCGTCGCGGTGGTAACGCCAGTCCTGCTGATGCAAATGGCCCCAAGCGTCGTGTTCCCGGTAACCGTCGCCCCACCACTGGTGGCAGATAATGATACTCAAATTGGGTCATTACGTCACAGTCGTGTATGCGGTAGTGACATGATGACCCAATTTATATATCCCAATGCCCCTTCCTGTTTCGGGTACGGTATTTGAAATCCTTGTTCATCTTTTGTTAACAGGGGAAGGCTTAAAAAAGAGCCAGCTTTGCACAGCAAAGCATTATTCAACATTCAAAAACTTAGGAATATTATGAGCACTGCAACAATTACAGCAGCAGATATCAACAAATTACGTCAGGCTACCGGTGCCGGTATGATGGATTGCCGTAAAGCCCTGACCGAAACCAATGGCGATTTTGAAGCCGCTATCGACTGGCTGCGTAAGCAAGGTCAGAAAGTAGCTGCCAAACGCAGCGACCGTGAAGCGAAGGAAGGTGTAATCATTGCTAAAACTTCTGCCGATAATAAAACCGGTTTTGTGGTTTGTATCAGCTGTGAGACCGACTTCGTATCCAAAAACGCCGACTTCGTAGCTTTTGCACAGGGTATTGCTGATGCTGCTGTAGCCAATGATGTTAAATCTGTTGAAGAACTGAATGAAGTGGTGATCAATGGTGCTAAAGTAGCCGATATGATCAACGATAAACTGGCTGCCATTGGTGAGAAAATTGGTGTTGCCAAGTTTGAGCGTATCGAAGCGCCTTATGTAGCTTCTTATATCCACGGTGCTTTCCGTATGGGTGTACTGGTAGGCCTGGATAAAGATGCTGCCGAGGCTGGTAAAGATGTAGCTATGCAGATCGCTGCTATGAATCCCCTGGCGGTTGATGCCAACAGCATTGCTGCTGATGTGATTGAGCGCGAAAGAGCCATCATCATTGATACCATGAAAGCTGATCCTAAAATGGAAGGTAAACCCGATGAAATGATCGCCAAGATCGCTGAAGGTAAACTGAATGCTTTCTTCAAGGAAAATACACTCCTGGCCCAGCCTTTTGTAAAAGATGGCAGCCTGACTGTAGAAGCTTACCTGAAATCTGCAGGTGATGTGAAAGTAACCAGCTTTAAGCGTGTAGCACTGGGTTAATAACCTTGTTACCATTATTATATTGCATGAACAGGAGCCCTTGGGCTCCTGTTTTGTTTGCCGGCATCTCCCCGCATCATGCGCCGGAAAAAACCGACAGCCGCCTATACCCTTCCCGCCACCTGTCGATCTTTTATTTCGTATTTTGTAACAAATACCTGGTTTGCGCTATTAACTATCAAACCTGTTTTATGAAATATTGTTACTGGCTCCTGCTCAGCTTCTTTTCACTCAGCCTACATGCCCAGGTGAAACTTACCCTTAAGCTGGATAGTGCTATACACCGTTCCCTCACCGGGCGTTTATATATTTATACGCAGAGCGATACTTCCAAACCCATTCCCAACGATCCCGATCCCTCTCAGCCCATGTTTGCTTTTGACTTGAAAGGCTGGCAGGGTAATCATACCGTTGTATTAAGTGCTGCTGCCGATCATATGCCCCGGAATTTCCAGTCCCTCAAGCCGGGCTTTTACAAGGTTGCTGGTATTATAGATACTGACTTTAGTGAAAGGGGCAATTTTAATCCGGGCAGTGTGTATGCCCGTAAGGAAGCGATTGTACAAGTGCAGGAAAACGGGGAGGGCTATGGTGAGCTATTGTTTAATTCGGTAGCGCAACCGCGCCGTTTCCGGGAGAATGATTCCACCAAAGAAGTTGTGGTGAAAAGTAAACTGCTTTCCGATTTCCGAAAACAGGATATCTGGATGAAAGCAGCAGTTCGTTTACCTGCTTCCTACCAAACCGACAGCACCAAACAATATCCCCTGGTACTGATTATTCCGGGATGGGGAGGCACACACTATGATTTAATGAGCCGTAACCCCGAACAACGATATGGTATGCGTTTGGGTCAGGAAAAAATTTATGTGCTGCTGAATCCGGAATCGCAGTCGCCTTTCGGTTTACATGCTTTTGTTGATTCCCGTGTGAACGGCCCCTGGGGTAAAGCGCTGGTGGAAGAACTGATCCCCTATCTGCAGGAACGTTTTCGTATTAATCCCAACCCGGAACAACACTTGCTTACCGGACAAAGCACAGGCGGTTATGGTGTTTTATGGCTGCAAATGCATTACCCGCAATCTTTTGGCGGTTGCTGGGCCGTATCACCCGATCCGGTTGATTTCAGCGCTTTTGTTGGTATAAACCTCTACGAAAAAGGCGTGAATTTCTATACCGACCGTGATGGCAAGGCTCGTCCGTTTTTTATGATGAACGGGCAGCCATTATCTACCATGCGGGAGATGATGGAGATGGAAGCTTTTAATGGCGACGGGGAGCAGCAGCAGGCATTTGAAGCGGAATTTGGTATTCCGGATGCCAAGGGACGCCCGCAACCGCTTTTCGATCGTGTAACCGGACTGATTGATCCGACAGTGGTTGAGACCTGGAAAGCGTATGATATGACTTTGGTATTGCAGCGGGATTGGTCAAAACTGGCTGCGCAGCTCTCCCATAAAATTCATGTGTATGCGGGTGGGGATGATAATTTTTTCCTCAATAAGGCTGTGGATGGTTTTGCGGCTGCGGCAACAAAACTTAAAGCAGCTGTTGTGGCAGAAAATATTCCTGGCGCCAATCATTTCAATATCTGGTCACCGGTATTTACCAAAAGGGTTGTTGCAGAAATGGATGAGCGATTGAGACAGGTAAAGAATAACTGATCCGGTATCATGAGACTCCGTTGTCAACTTTCAGTCCCTTCCGGAAAAACCATATTTTCAGCAAATCAGCAGTAATGATGTATAATGCTACGATGCCCAGCATGGTAGCAAGATAAGGCAGTGGCAATGGCGTAAACCCGAAATCGGCGGCAAAAGGCAGGTAGGGTAAACCAATGGTGATCACCAGTCCCAGCATGCTTAACCAGAATAGTGGTTTGGATGCGCGGCTTTTCAGGAAATTACGGTGTGTTCTGATGATGAATAGTATGAACAATTCTGTGATGACCGATTCTATGAACCAGCCGGTCTGGAATGCAGATTCGCGCACATGCAGCACGTGTAAGAGCAATACAAATGTGAGTATGTCAAACAAGGAGCTGTGCAGCCCGAACAATACCATGTAATTGCGTATTTGTTTGAGGTTCCACTTACCGGGTTTGTCGATCTGTTCTTCATCTACATTATCTGAAGCTACGGTGAGGTAGGGGAAATCAGTAATAAAATTCGTCAAGAGGATTTGTTTGGGCAGCATGGGCAGAAAGGGTAGTACCAGGGATGCGATGGCCACACTGCACATATTTCCGAAAGTAGAGCCGGTGTTGATGTAGATGTATTTGAGTGTGTTGGCAAATGTTTTCCGGCCTTCTTTGATACCGTCGATCAGCACCGACAGGTCTTTTTCCATCAGTACAAAATCAGCTGCGTCTTTGGCTACATCCACCGCATTGTCGACTGAAATACCCACATCAGCGGCATTGATGGCGGCTACATCATTAATACCATCACCCATATACGCCACTGTGTATGTTTTTTTCAGTGCGCGAATGATGTTTTCTTTCTGCTGTGGTTCTACTTCGGCAAATATGTGGGTTTGTTGTACACAGTGTATGACTGCTTCCGGGCTCATCTGTGCGAGGTCGCTGCCGGTTACTACTACTGGATTAACAATACCAATTGCATGTGCTACAGCCTGGGCCACGTTTTTGTTGTCGCCGGTAATGATTTTGAGTTTTACCTGTAATTGATTCAAAGCTTCGATGGTGGCGGGAATACTTTCTTTAACGGGGTCCTGTAATAGTATAAAACCGGCAAAAATAAAGTCCTGTTCATCATCGTGCGTGATGGTTGCCTGCGGTGCATTTTTATACGCAACGGCAATAACCCTGGATCCTGCCATACCAAAGCTGGCATAATCTTTTTCCAGCTGGGCGGTATGGTTGCTGATGGGCACAATGCTATTGTCTGTCATCCTGATCTCTGAACAGATGGACAGTATCTGCCGGAACGCACCTTTGCTGATGTATAACTGTTCTTCTTTGTTCCGGATGGCGATGGTAAGGCGTTTTCGGATAAAATCGTAGGGTACTTCTCCGGTTTTCTGCGGCTGTAGTATTGGTGTAAAAGATAATTGTTTGAGTGCGTCGTCGATGGGATTGGCATAGCCCGATTCCAGCTTTGCATTCCAGTATGCCAGTTCGCGGACATATTCATCGGATCTGCCGGCGGGATTAATGATATCGGATACCTGAATATTTCCTTCGGTAATGGTTCCGGTTTTATCGGTGCAGAGCAGATTAATTTCTCCCAGGTTCTGAATGGAAGCCAGTTTTTTCACAATCACTTTTTTGCTGAGCATGCGTTTGGCACCGGCACTCATGGCAATGGTACTGATGGCGGGTAATAATTCCGGTGCCATGCCCACTGCCAGTGCCAGGGCAAAGAGTGCAGCATCCATTACGGGTTTATGGTTGAGTAAATTGATGATGAGTATGGCCAGTGAAAGCACCAGTGTAATTTTCATGAGGAAGAACCCGAAATCTTTGATGCCTTTTTCGAAACTGGTTTCTACGGTAACAGCAGCACTTTTGGCAATGCGACCGAATATGGTATGGTTGCCGGTACTGATCACCAGTGCTTTGGCGTGTCCGCTTACAATATTGGTGCCCTGCCAGAGGCAGTTATTTCTTTTAGCCAGTTCTGTTGTTGCTGCGGTACTGCCTGGTTGCTTTCTGGCGGGATAGGATTCACCGGTGAGACTGGCTTCGTTGGCATGGAGTTCATTGGCTTCGAGGATCAGGCAATCGGCAGGGATCATATCCCCTGCTTTGAAGAGGAGGATATCGCCGGGCACAATTTCGCCGGAAGCACATTCGGTTGCTTCACCGGATCTCAGTACGGTGCAGGTGAGTGCGATCAGTGATTGCAGTTTTTCTACCACTTTGCCGGCGTTTCTTTCCTGCAGGAAGCTGAGTGTTCCGGTGGAAACAACAATGAAAAGAATGATGAATACATCAGAAGTGTCGCCCAGGAATGCCGACAGGATAACAGCGCCGATCAGCAATAACATCAGTGGGTTTTTGAATTGACTGAGCAGGGCTTGTATATCTTTAACCAGTGGCGAAACAGCAGGAGTTTTTGTACCGGCTGTTTTTAAACGTTGGGCAGCATCTTCGGCGGATAAACCTTTGTCGGAACTCTTCAGTGCTGTTAACCAGTAATCGGGTTCGTATTGCCAGAAAGTATTGGCAGGTGGGTTGGTTATGGGGGAGGATGGATTGTTGCCGGTCATGGTTGCGTTCATCGTACGGGTTTATGGGATGTACCGATATACCAGCTTAGTCCGGCCGATATGCTTCTTTGTAAGAGCGGGATATTGGGAAAGCGCCCCCGTTTGTTGAAGCCCGGGTGGTGGTAAGAAGACCGGAACAGGTTGAAATCGGTGGCTTTCACCAATAGCCGGATGGAAATTGCCTGGTATTGCATGGCTGAAAACGGTTGCTTAAATATACCAAATCCTGTTCTTTCCGGGGTGGAATGGCTTGTATTGGTTTCCGGATTGTTGGGTGTGGTTGCTGGTTATTTTCTTGGCGTTTGGCCAAAAAATCAGGTTATTTGCACTCAAATCAATCTCCATGCTCCCCAAGTTCAAGCGTATTCTTCTGAAGTTATCCGGTGAAGCCCTGTTGGGCGATCAAAGGAATGGTGATCCGTTCAACCCGACGATCATTGAACAATATGCCCGGGATATTAAAATGGTAACCGATCTGGGTGTTCAGGTAGCGATTGTTATTGGCGGGGGGAATATTTACCGGGGTATGAATGAAGCGGAGAGTGGTATTGAAAGGGCCCATGGTGATTATATGGGTATGCTGGCTACGGTAATCAATGCCATGGCTATGCAGGCGATGCTGGAAAAGATCGGGGTTTATACCCGTTTGCAAAGTGCCATTAATATGGAGCAGGTGGCTGAACCTTATATTCGCCGTAAAGCTTTGCGACACCTCGAAAAAGGCAGGGTGGTTATTTTTGGAGCGGGTACCGGTAACCCTTATTTCACAACGGATACGGCCGGTTCTTTACGCGCCATTGAAATGAAAGCCGATGTTATTCTGAAAGGCACCCGTGTTGATGGTGTATACACTGCCGATCCCGAGAAAGATCCTGCTGCTACCAAATATGATAAAATCAGTTTTCAGGAATGTATCAATAAGAACCTGAAAGTGATGGATATGACAGCTTTTACCCTCTGTATGGAGAATAAACTGCCCATTATTGTGTTTGATATGAACAAACCGGGTAATCTCCTGCATGTGGTGGAAGGTATGTCTGTAGGTACGCTGGTGAGCTGATGGCCCGCTGGTGTAAAATATCCCGCTTGTACAACTGGTTCCGGTAATTTCAATGCTGTATGAAAAAAAGTCTGCTCTCTTTATTGTGTCTGGCTGTTACAGTGGTACAGGCACAACAGAAACTCACGCTTACAGAAGCTATTAATATTGCCCTTAAAAACAGTTATGATATCCAGCTGGCCAAGAATAACCTGGAGATCAGCCAGATCAATAACCATCCCGGTGTGGCCGGTGCCCTGCCTACCGTAACAGCAACAGCGAGCGACAATGAGACCCTTGTATCCATCAATCAGAAATTCTCTGATGCCAGTCGCAATACTTCCCGTAATAATGTTGAATCCAATACGCTTTCGCTTGGTGTAACCGGATCCATCCTGCTGACCAATGGGTACCGGGTGGTAACGACTAAAAAGCGACTGGCTGAATTGGTGCAACAGAACCAGCAGTTGCTGAATGTACAGATTCAGAATACCATGGCTGCGGTATCTACGCTGTATTTTGATATTGTACGGCAGCAGGAATTACTGAAGACCATTGGCCAGTCGATTGATGTATTTAAAAAGCGACTGGATATACTGCATGCGCGTAAGGAAGCCGGTTTATCTAATAATGCAGATATTTTTCAGGCGCAACTGGACCTGAATGCGCAGGTACAGCAGCAGCAGGCCCAGCAACTGGTTATTCAGCAAAGCAAAACAAACCTGCTGAACCTGTTATTCCTGAATCCCGACTCAACGGTAACCATTAAAGACACTATTTTATTGCAAAAGAATATTGCCTTTAACGAAATCCGTTCGGCCTTGTCCAATAATCCGCAATTGCAAAGCCTGGAACAGCAGATTAAAATCAACCAGTTACTGGAAAAAGAAACCAGTGCCTTGCGTATGCCCAGTTTGCGTGCCAATACCGGTTACAATTTCAGTAATAACAAAAGCGGTGCGGGTTTTGCTTTGTTGAACCAAAGCTATGGTCCTTTCCTGAGCATCAACCTGAGTATTCCCATCTATAATGGAACGGTTTTCAAAAGACAGCAACAGGTAGCCGAGATCAATACCCGCAATGCCCGTTTGCAGAAAGAGTCTTTATCGCTGGACCTGGAAACAGGGGCTGTGCGTACTTACCAGGCTTATGTGAATGCCCTGGAACAACTGAAAACAGAGAACGAGAACTACAAACTTTCCACCCAGTTACTGGACCTGGTTTTCCAGCGTTTTGAGCTCAACCAGGCAACCATTATTGATGTACGCCAGGCGCAGCAAAGCTTTGAAGCAACGGCTTATCGCTTGGTGAACCTGAATTACACAGCCAAAATTGCCGAGATTGAACTGAAAAGGCTGGCTGGTCTGATGACTCCCTAAACCATACGGGTCTGGAAGCGGTATAATTTTTGTAGCGAATAGGGTCATTCCTGTATCTTGAATAGGCTTGCGTAGAAGATATTTGGACTATAAACCCCGAACTGCTATGAAACCTGTACTGCGAACCTTATTGATTTGCCTGCTACTGGGCTGTTCTTCCCTTTCTTTATTAGCCCAGCAGGACTCGCTGATGGATTCTTATAACAGGGCTCTTCCTGTTGAAAAAATTTACCTGCATTTCGACCGTGATCAGTATCAGCCCGGGGCTACGGTTTGGTATAAAGCCTATCTGCGTTCTTCCATTGCCAACCCGGAAGCGCAGAGCCGCAGTATTTATGTAGACTGGTATGATGGAGCTGGTAATATGCTGGCGCATCATGTTCACCCTGTGTACCGGTCTTCTGCATCGGGTAATATAGAAGTACCGCAAACGTACCGGGGCAGTCATGTATATGCAGTTGCCTACACCCAATGGATGTTGAATTTTGATTCAGCGCTTTTGTATCGCAAAGCTTTGCCAATACAATTGCCTGCCGGTGTGCAGGCCACCGCACCTGCTTCAGCCGGATCCATCAAACTGCAGTGTTTTCCTGAAGGCGGGGCCTTGGTAAATGGGTTAACTTCTGTGCTGGCGTTTAAACTACAGGGGCCTGACGGTTTACCCATGGAGGGTTCCGGTGTGATTCGTAACCAGCGTGGTCAAACGATCACTACCTGGCAAACCGTACATGCAGGCATGGGATCTGTGTCTTTTACACCTGTAGCGGGTGATCGTTATACGGCCAGCTGGACCGATGCTTTCGGGAATGATCATGTTGCCGAGATCCCGGCGGCACTGGCAGAAGGAATGGTGCTTACGCTGAAGAAGGGTTCACTGGACCGAATGTTTGAAATTAACTGGACGCCCGGATTTGCCAAACGGTTTGATAAGCTGCAGATCCTGCTCCAGGCCGATCAGCATTTGCTTTTTCAGGCAACCGGCATGATCACCGGCAACACAAAAATTACCGGTGTACTTCCCCTGGCCAAACTGCCTTCCGGTGTGCTGAAGCTGACGGTGCTGGGTAATCAGCTTCCATTAACGGAGCGAATACTATTTGTGAATAATGAAGAATACCGTTGCGATGTATCGCTGGTTACAGATAGCATTGGATTGGGCAGGCGGCAAAAGAATGTGTATGAGCTGGTTTTACCCGATTCCACCGATGCTAATATTTCGGTATCGGTAACAGCAGGAGGCAGTAATACTTCTTCCATTGTTGGTGCATTGCTGCTGTCTTCAGAAATCAGAGGGTATATTGCTGATCCGGATTATTATTTCAGCTCCGATGAAGATTCTGTTAAGCAACAGATCGACCTGGTGATGCTTACACAGGGTTGGCGCCGGATCAAATGGGAAAACTTTTTCAGTGGACGCTATGATGAAACGCCATATCCGCGTGAACTGGAATATATGATGGTAGCCGGTAAAATTGAAGATCAGTCCAAAGGACGACTGATGAGCAAGGCCCAATCCGTAAACCTGTTTTACCAGGAGAAAAACAGTCCATGGTCCTATACCACACTGCCGCTGGGAACCGGTGGCGTATTTGAAGACCATAACCGTATTTTGTTTGACAGCGCCTATGTTTTTTACCAGGTAAATGGCGCGGAAGTCAAGGGCCGTACTTCGGTTACTGTATCCAACGGATTGCTGCCTTTTCGGAAGGGTAGTCAGCTCGACAGTCTGCTGCCTGATCTGGCATTTCTGCGGACCCGTTCCGGTGGTATCCATCAAGCGGCGGCTGGTACTGAATTTGGTTCTGCCAATCTGGGGGATGTAACTGTGCGCACTTATACCAGAACCCGCTTGCAGGAAATGAATGATACTTATACCAGTGGGCTATTCAAATTCGGGGATGCTTATCAGTTGAATATTGCCGATGATCCTATTATTACTGCTTCCCGGAATGTGCTTTCCTATATTCAAAGCAAGGTAGCAGGTTTGCAGGTTATACCACCATTCGGATCGAATCCACAAGTGTTGTGGCGCGGGATCAATTCAATTAATCATATTACGGAAGTGGCATTGTTTGTGAATGAAATTGCAACCACTTCTTCCCAGGTACAAATGATGTCGATGCTGGATGTGGCATATATTAAAGTATTCCGTCCGCCTTTCATGGGCGCTCCGCTGGGTAATGGTGGTGTGGGTGCTATTGCGATTTATACCAAACGCGGGAATGACAGTAAAGAGAAGTTTGATAATATGGATCATTTTGTGATTGCGGGATACACGCCCACCAAAGAATTTTATGAGCCCGATTATAAAGAGAATGCTTACCGGAATAACCAACTGGATAATCGTACTACTTTATTATGGAAGCCCTACCTGTTTACGGAACCGGGCAGTAATAAGATCCGCTTCCAGTTCTACCAGAATGATTTGCGCAAAGCCATTTTTGTACAGGTAGAGGGTGTAACTTCAACGGGTAAACTGATTCATTTTACCCAGAAAATTGATGAATAATCATGTTGGTACAGTCTAAATTACCCCAGGTTGGGACAACCATTTTTACTGTCATGAGCCAATTGGCGTTGGAGCATGGTGCGGTGAACCTTGGCCAGGGTTTCCCCGATTTCCCCATGAGCCGGGAATTGACCGATCTGGTTAACCAGGCCATGCGCGATGGGTTTAATCAGTATACACATATGAACGGGTTGCCGCAATTGCGACAGGCCCTGGCCCGTAAAGCTGCAAAATTGTATGGTTGCAATATTGATGCGGATACCGACATAACGGTTACGCCTGGTGGAACCTATGCTATTTACACTGCACTTACCACTGTATTACAGCCCGGTGATGAAGTGATTGTATTTGAACCGGCTTACGACAGTTATATACCCAATATTGAAATCAATGGTGCGAAAGCAGTACGTATTGCTTTAGAATATCCCTCATACAATATTCCCTGGGAGCAGGTTCGTGCTTCGATTAATAGCCGTACAAGGCTGATCATGATTAATTCACCCCATAACCCAACCGGTGCTGTACTATCGGAATCAGATATTGCATCATTGCGTAGCGTTGTGGCAGGGACGGAGATACTTCTATTGAGTGATGAAGTATATGAACACCTGATTTTTGATGGAATAGCGCATCAGAGCCTGCTGCGTTACCCCGATTTACTGGCGCGCAGTTTTGTTTGTTTCTCTTTTGGTAAAACGTATCACTGTACAGGCTGGAAACTGGGTTATTGTATCAGTTCGCCAGAACTCATGAAAGAATTCCGGAAAGTGCATCAGTTTAATTGTTTTACCTGTGATACGCCCAAACAGGTAGCGCTGGCTACTTACCTGGAAAATGAATCGGCCTACCAGGAGCTGGGATCTTTTATACAACAGAAAAGAGATTATTTCCGTCAACTGATGGCTGAAACGCCTTTCCGTTGCATTCCTTCCCATGGCAGTTATTTTGAGTGTTACAGCTATGGGCATTTTTCCCAGGAATCGGATCGGGATTTTGCTATCCGGCTTACCCGGGATTATGGCATTGCTACCATACCGGTTTCGGCTTTTTATAAAGATGGCAAGGATGATAAAGTGCTGCGTTTCTGTTTTGCCAAACAGGAGTCAACCCTGGAAAAAGCAGTTGAGCAACTTCGCCGCTTATCCTGATTATTTTTTGCGTACCTGTCCACTGCCACTGACAACTACATCTGTTACAGCCGGATTACCATAATAATCAATGGTGCCCGAGCCAAAGATCCGGGCAGTGAGTTTCTGTGAGCAGTTGACTGCAATAACTCCTGAGCCATGAATGGTGGCTTCTGCCTCATTGCTCTGCGAAGTGCTGGCATGAATATCACCTGATCCATTTACATCGTATATGCCTTTGTTGAATGTAGAACTGTATACATCAATATTACCCGATCCATTAATAGTGGCTTGCAGGGTTTGTCCGTTCGGAAAATTGCGGATATATATTTCTCCCGACCCATTGATGTATACGCCACTGATATTGGGGAGTATGATATTTACCCGTATGTTATCGTTGCGGATATTATTGTAATCTGATTCGTAACCTAAGGTCAGTTCTCCATTAGTAACGCGGGATTTATAATAGGGTAAAAGATTCTGGTACCCGCTGATCACTACCTGGGCCACAGGGCCGTACATGATTTGAACACGGGCATTGCCATTGGTTCTGATTTTGTCAAATGCATCCAGTGCCCTGGTCTCACTTATTTCTGCACCGGCGCCGGTAAGTGTTTTGGTACAGGAACTAATCGTAAGCGCAAACAGGCCGATGGCAAGGATCATCATCTTTTTCATACATCTTATTTATCTGTTGCAAAGCAATTGTATTTCAGCGGGCCTGGTCTGTTAAGATGGATTAGTTGCCAATGGCCTGTATGAACCGTCTGTGCAGATGATGAATGAAAAGCTAAACCGGTACTGATGTACAGCACCCACATATTTATGTGATGTATTTTGCATAAAAAAGGAGCACCGCAGTGCTCCTTTTTACCCTGATATTTTTTTATTAACCGATGGCTTGTTGCAGGTCTTCAATGAGGTCGTCGGCATCTTCAATACCTACGCTCAGGCGAATGAGACTATCGGTAAGTCCGTTTTTGATGCGTTCTTCTCTGGGAATTGAAGCGTGTGTCATAGAAGCCGGGTGATTGATGAGTGATTCAACACCACCGAGGCTTTCTGCCAGTGCAAATACTTTGGTGGATGACAATACTTTTCGTGCTGTTTCTACGCTATCGTCTTTCAAGGTAAAACTCATCATACCACCGAAGCCGCGCATTTGTTTGCTGGCAACAGTATAACCGGGATGATCTTCAAAGCCGCACCAGTATACTTTTCCAACCTTGGGATGATTACGCAGGAAGCGGGCAATTTTTTCACCGTTTTCGCAGTGGCGTTGCATGCGTACGTGCAGGGTTTTGATACCCCTTAAAACCAGGAAGCAATCCATGGGCCCCGGAACGGCGCCACAGCTTTTCTGAATGAAATATAATTGTTCGCGGAGTGATTCATCATTCATTATAAGGCATCCCTGTATCACATCGCTGTGACCACCCAGGTACTTGGTTGCGGAGTGCATAACAATATCGGCGCCCAGGTCCAGCGGATTTTGCAGGTACGGAGAAGCAAAAGTATTGTCTACACAGAGCAACACACCCGCTTTTTTAGCGATGGCAGCGATGGCAGCGATGTCTGTTATATTCATCAAAGGATTGGTGGGTGTTTCAATCCAGATAAGCTTTGTTTGTGCGGTAATGGCTTTGCTTACATTGGCGGCATCTGTGGTATCCACATAAGTGAAGCGGATGCCGAATTTGGCAAAGACTTTTGTAAAGAGCCGATACGTGCCTCCATACATATCGTTTGCAGCAATTACTTCATCTCCTGGTTGTAATAATTTGATAACAGCATCTGTTGCTGCAACACCGCTGCCAAAAGCCAGTCCGAATTTGCCATTTTCGATTTGTGCATAGGCATCTTCCAATGCTTTGCGGGTAGGGTTCTGACTGCGGGCGTATTCGTACCCTTTATTAACTCCAGGGGCTTCCTGTACATAGGTAGATGTCTGGAAAATGGGTGTCATAATTGCACCGGTGGATGGATCGGGTTCCGTACCGGCATGGATGTATTTGGTGGCGAGCTTCATAGTCTGGTATTTATCAGTTCTTTTTATTCTTTACTGGTGTTGGGTTGTTGGCGACGGAGCTTTCTTCTGCCAGTGTGATGGGCAGTACGGCTTTCAGGTCATCCCAGAGTACAATTAACTGTGCTCCGTTTTTGGTTTCATCGAAATACATGGTGAAAGCTTCGGTATGATCGCTGCTGCGGCTGATATCGATATCGGCGCGCATCAGGTCTTTCTTGCTGTCGTAGCTGAAATTACCCCAACAAAAATTGTCTTTGTTGATGATTAATGTCCATTTACTTTCTGTTGGTATGCAATACAAGGTATAACGTCCTTTGGGAACGGCTTTCCCGTCGATTTTTACATTTTTAAAGAACTCTACTTCGGACGCTTCATTGGCTCCGAGGCGCCAGAGTTCATTGTATTTGATGATGCCACCAAAAATATCCCTGCCATTTTTTAATGGCCGCCCATAGATCACACGTGCGATGGGTTGATCTTTGGCTTTACCACTCATTTTGAGTAATGGATAATTGGATGGCCAGTAGCTCATATCCATGGGCGATTTATCGAGATCGGTTGGACGTTGTTGTGCCTGCAGGGCAAGGGACAGGCAGAGCAAGCCAGCTAAAACAGGTATTTTCATCAATCAAATTTTATGTAAAGATAGCAGGCTATGGTTTTATATGGTCATGTAAAAATGCGGTTGCCAGTGTTTTAACATCCGGGAAAAATTGCCGGTAGCAGGTTTCCAGACTTGCATAATGTTCTGTAAACAGGATAAAACTTCCTTCCGGGTTGGCCGGGTAGCGGGCTCTTCTGCCCACGCCTTCAAAACTTTTTTCTATGCCCCAGGTGAACTGGTAATTGCCCAACCAGTTCTGGCTAACCATATAGGGTACCATCCGTGCAAATTTTTCCGGCATCAGCGATTGCTGTTCTACTAAAACGTCATATACCTGCCTGGCAAAAACATTGAGGCTGTCGCCCGGGAATATCTGGGTGTCTTTTGCCAGGAAATGATCGTATACGACATCGGCGAAAGCGCCGGCATAAGGACCTGCGGCGGGTTTGAGTAAGGTTTTGATGGTTCTGGTGGCCGGATGCTGGTCGGTAAATGCATCAATCTGCCGGTGTAGCCGTATGCCCTTTTGAATGGCTTCCGGATAATCGTATTGTCGTTTCCCCTTCACATAATCACTGATCATGTTGCCTACCAAGAGGCCGGGTTCACCAAATGAAAGATAGGCATGGGCCAGGTAATTCATGATTTAGACTTGCGATACAGTTGATAGGAGAAAATCACCGGAACAATTGTCATGATCGTAACAAAGCTTAGGAATACAATCAGGGCGGGTGTAAAAGGCAGCCACCAGGTAATCAGGGCAACCAATATTCCTCCGGGTACCCATAGCTGGCCCACTAACCGATGGGTGGCTTTCCAGTTTTCGGGATCTTCGAGTGTCCAGGGTAACCGGAACCCCACAAAATAATTGGGTCCGATTCGTGCCATATAAAAACCCAGGGTGGCAAAGAAAAGGCCCATGAGCGGAAATATCCAGTTTTGGATGTTTACCATGCCGGCGGCTGTACCGTGCACCAGCATAACACTAATGATGCTGAGAAAGACAACCACCACCAGCGCTATTTGCTGAAATGCCCAGGCGGGTGTACCGGCCGTTTTTTTGGGATCGATGTTGGGTAAAAAACGGACAAGCAGGTACACGCCCAATGAAACCACACCCAATATGCTTACCAGCGTCCAGATACTGCTGCGGTGGCCCCATTGATCCGGCGCCCCATCTATATTAAAATGTGTTGGGATCTGTTCGGGGAGTGACTGATAGATCCAAGCCGTGTAAACGGGTGGTATGGCTATGATCAGCAATGCCAGCAATCCATTAACCCAGCTGTGTTTATTTGTCTGAGTGCCCATGCCTGAAGTTACAAAAAATACCGTTGATCCGCATTGTTAATGCCATACCTAAAAATTAACCCCTTGATAACGGGTTTTGTGTTTTTCTTAAGAATTCTTCGCAAGTGCTTGTGGCTATTGCGTTTCAGCGGTTTATTCACTTTGTTTAACAGCGCCGTTAACACCACTCATAACATTGGCTTAATGTCGGATGGCGTCTGGTCACAATCTCTGTAAAAGGAATAATACCTCCAATACTTTTACGTCATCGTTGAAAACAACAACAGCATTATAAACGTAAAACCGCCTATTATGAAAAAGTTATTCCTCACTGCAATGGCTGCCTTAACACTGAGTGCTGCCAGTTTTGCAAAAGATGTAAACAAAGTAAGCTCTCTTACCCTCCACAATTTCCAGAAATCCTTTTCTGAAGCTACGGATGTTGACTGGTCTGTAACCCCTGTGTACACCAAGGCTAAGTTTAAACTGGATGGCGAGGTTGTGGAAGCTTTTTATGATGGTTTGGGTGCATTGATTGGTACCAGCCGTAAAGTAGAGCTGAAATCTTTGCCGCTCAACGCTACCCAGCAGATCAAAAAGAAGTACGGCAAATATCCCATCACAGATACCATTGAATTTATCCAGAACGACGAAACCCGTTACTATGTATCACTGGATAAGAATGGCAAGAAGCTGGTGCTGGAAGTGAGTGGTCAGGGATCGGTGAGTGAGTTTCATGCCAATATGCAATAAAAAAGAACTGTTTGGTAGTTTGGTTAATCAGTCATAGACCCTGCTTATGCGGGGTCTTTTTGTATGTGGTGGGTGAAATCCTGCATGCTGATGAAGCGGGCTTGTTTTTTCAGATCATTCACCAGTCTGTACAATCTTTCCAGCAGTACGGGGCCTGCATGCCGCCAGGTATATTGGGGCATACCATACCCACTGATGTCTACAAATTCCCAGGGATGGAAGTACAGGCTCAGGTATCCGTCGCGGTGCAATGCCCGTAAAGCCAGGCTCCGGAAAATGGTATAGGGCAGGTTTTTAAAACTCAGCCAGAACAATGGAAACCGTATGACAGGTGATACGGAAGCAGGAACACGCAGCATTCCCTGATCCTGGTAATACCTGCGTGACAGGTGAAGATTATTATAGCGCCCGGGTAGCCAGGTGGGATTGATGGAGGCATCGTATGTATAACCGGCTTTTTTTACTGCTTCCATGGCTACCGGTCGCATACGCGGCATGCGCAAACCACTGACCGGTTTGCCGGTAATGGCTTCGAGGCTTTGCTTTGACTGTATCAAATGCGCATCCTCGAAACTGGAATGGTAAAAAGTATGTGAAGCTATTTCATGTTGTCCGGACAGGTCTTGTATGTGTACCGGAAATTGTTCTGCAAAATGTGCGGTGGTGAATAGGGTTGTTACCAGTTGTGGGTCGGATAGCAGCGGGCGCAGTGCATCCAGCCCGGCCTTACCCACTTGCATCTGTTCTTCCACAGCAATCGGGTGCTGGTATTCCAGGGGCATATCAAACTCTTCCACATCGAAACTCAGCAAGATGTATTGTTCCCTTTTCATACATTGGTCTCCCGGATGATATAATGCGGCCGTTGTTTACTCTGCATAAACAGCTTACCCAGGTACATACCTAAAATACCCAGGATCATCAATTGTAATCCGCCAAAAAAAGCAATGGTTACAATGATGGATGTCCATCCGGATATCACATGTCCTGAAAAATAGCTGTACAGGATATAGGGAATGTAGAGGGTTGAGAGTAAGGAAAAAATGAATCCCAGGTAAACGGCTATATACAGTGGTCTTGTACTGAATGAAGTGATACCCTGGAGGGCGAAACGCAGCATTTTTTTGAAGGTATATTTCGATTTGCCTTCATTGCGTAAAGCGGGTTCATATTCTATACCTATCTGCTGAAAACCCAGCCATTTGACCAGGCCGCGCAGGAAAAGATCATTTTCCCGAAAGTTGCGGAATACATCCACGACTTTACGATCCATCAGGCGGAAGTCGGCGGTACCCTGTTCCAGTTCTATGTCCGACAGGTTGTTGATGAGACTGTAGAACATATTGGAAGTTTTGCGTTTGACCAGTGGCAGTTCACTGTGGTCTCGCCGGATGGTATATACGATTTCGAATCCTTTTTCCCATTTATCGAGTAGTTCCGGCAGTAATTCGGGGGGGTGTTGCATATCTCCATCCATCATAATCACGCAATCGCCCTGGGCCATATCCAGTCCGGCTTTCAATGCATTCTGGTGTCCGAAATTGCGGGAGAGGCCAATGAAAAATATGCGGTTGTTTTGTGAAGCCTGGTGTTTTAAGACACTGAGTGTATTATCGGTACTGCCATCATCTACAAAAGTGATGTTATAATCGTATCCGGTTTTATCCATGACGGTCTGTAATGCCTGGATAAGCACCAATATATTACCCGATTCATTACAAACAGGCACTACAATTCCAACTTTTTTATTCATGCAGTGGTTTTTGTTCGAGTGGAAAATCGTACCGTAATAATTGATATACCATCAAGCACCATGCAATAAAACAGGGCAATGCTTTCAGGGCGTATCTAACCACCACATCCTGCCTGATATTGCGTGGAACAAGATCAGTGGGAGATAAGATGGTTAATGCAAATAGTAAAATGAGTGTAGAGCGAAGCAGTGGCGACCAGGGCCGGGGTTGCAGGCTCATCCATAGTGCTACACCTGTTACCGCAATAACATAGGTGGGCGATTCTGCCGATGAGCTGTATATTACTACCGATACCAGCATCATAGCCAGGTAGGTAAGCCGGAAGCCGGGTCTTTGGTATTGTTTCAATCGTAATAACGGTAATAAACAGCCCAGGCCTGCCGGTATGGTAATGACATAATTGGGCAGGTGGGCCAGGCCGAATATGCGGCGGACCATGCCGGCCACAGAAATATCCTGCATGCCATTGGGTACGGTAATATCTATATTGCTGGCATTTTTTTCTACCAGGGAATGGTACCAGTCGGCATAGGATTGCAAAACGAATTCAGGGGATGAAATGATCATTGGGGCGGCGACCAGTATTATCATCCATACGATAAAGGACAGTGCGAATTTGACTTTATCTTCTGTAAAGAGGAAGAATGCCAATCCGATGATGCCGTATAATTTTACCAGGGTGCCTGCAGCAATCAGTAAAGTAGCCAGCCAGGTTTGCTTGCGTACGGTACAAGTGTATGATAAGAGTATCCATCCCGTAAGCATGGGGTTGAAC
This sequence comes from Chitinophagaceae bacterium, assembly GCA_009996675.1. Classification (GTDB taxonomy): domain Bacteria; phylum Bacteroidota; class Bacteroidia; order Chitinophagales; family Chitinophagaceae; genus Sediminibacterium. Next base: position 771 of record JAACZQ010000030.1, on the reverse strand, counting down.
TGTACATTATGCGTGGCCGTCATCATTTCTACAGCAGCAATCAGCAGGATCATGTTCTGTTGCCATTTGTTCAGCCGGAGCTTTTGTATGGCATAAAACAGTACCCAGGCATTACAGATGGCCCATAGGAAACAGCCGATATACAGGGGCAATAAAGCGAAGGGGGCAATGAGCAAACTGAAGACGGGACCGTAATGGTTGGTATCGTGGTACTCCGCCGGATAGTTCAGGTAAAGGGGCTGCTGGTGCAGGCTATGTTCGAAAACACCCTTGAAAATCAGGTAATTATTAATTTCGCCGGAGCCACGGCTCAGTTCAAGGCTCACGGCAATGGTAGCCAGGAGGAACCAAATAGCTGCCGGCAATGGGATATTGAATCTTCCCATTCTGATATCTGCGAGTAATAATTTCATGCGGGGTTAGGCAAGTAACACAAAATTGCGGAAACAATGCTGAAGAATCGCTTAAAACATGCCCAATACGGAAAACCCGGTTAAAAAATTTACTTTTGCGCTCTTAAAATGAATTTATCATGAGTAAAGGACCTGTTTCACAGTTTATTGAACACCATTATCGCCATTTTAATGCCGCGGCATTGGTGGATGCGGCGAAAGGATATGAAACCCATTTGCTGGAAGGAGGTAAGATGCTGGTGAGCCTGGCCGGCGCCATGAGTACCGCTGAACTCGGTATCAGCCTGGCAGAAATGATCCGGCAGGATAAAGTGGCCATCATCAGTTGTACAGGTGCCAACCTGGAAGAAGATGTGAT
>JAACZQ010000029.1 GCA_009996675.1 Chitinophagaceae bacterium | reverse complement strand
GATGAACCTGGTAGCACACAGTCATTATAAGCGTGTACCCAACTACCGCGACCTCACTCCCCAGGATGAGTGGGACCTGCTGGAAAATCATTATAACCGTGTAACCGATACCTGTATACCGGAGGAAGAAGCATTCCGCCGTTTGCAGAAACACCTGGTAAAACAATGGAAAGATGCGGAAGCCAAAGGCGAGCGCTATTTCCCGCATGAATTTTTATACAAAACAGTACTGAGCGGTGAATTGAAGCAGTATTATGAAATTGATCCGAAAAACAGCTGGATTGTTGCTGCTGCGGAGAAAAACCTGCCCATCGTAGTTCCGGGATGGGAAGACAGTACAACCGGTAATATTTTCGCCAGTTATGTAATCAAAAATGAACTGAAAGCCAGTACCGTGAAAAATGGTATTGAATACATGGTGTGGCTGGCCGACTGGTATCGTGAGAACAGCGGTGGTAAAGGCGTTGGTTTCTTCCAGATCGGTGGTGGTATTGCAGGTGATTTCCCCATTTGTGTTGTACCGATGATGTACCAGGATCTCGAATGGCATGATGTTCCTTTCTGGAGCTATTTCTGTCAGATCAGTGACTCCACCACTTCTTACGGCTCTTATTCCGGTGCGGTTCCCAACGAAAAGATCACTTGGGGCAAGCTGGATATTAATACCCCCAAATACATTGTTGAAAGCGATGCTACGATTGTGGCACCACTCATATTTGCTTATTTGCTGGGCTGGTAATCAACCTGCTCATCAACGGAAAGACATAAAAAAAGTACAGTTCATGTGAACTGTACTTTTTTTATGTGGTTAGTGCCGTATGGATTAACGTGCAGGCATATTCAAAGGAATATCACGCTTCAGCATTTCATCTTTATTGGCAATGATCCAGGCCGTGTGGAATACCAGCTGTGTTCTTTTCTTCATCAGCTCGAAGTTGATTTTATCTACCGTATCGGTAGGTCTGTGGTAATCCGCCAGCAGCATACCATCATAGAAGAACAGGATGGGTACACCTTTTTTGGCAAAGTTGTAGTGGTCGCTGCGATAGTAGATCTGGTTAACATCATTGGGATCATCAAATTTATAATCCAGTGTCATGTTCAGGTACTTCTTGTTTACTCCTTCGTTAATAGGAGCCAGGTCGCTGCTGAGTTTATCATGACCAATTACATAGATATAGTTGAGGGTGTCGGCCAGTTTGCGTTCGGTATCAACACGACCAATCATATCGGTATTGAGGTCGGCAGTGGTTTTTTCCAGGGGGAAAATGGGGTGTTCGGAATAGTAGTCAGAACCCCAGAGTCCTTTTTCTTCACCGCTTACGGTCATGAATACAATGGTTCTGCGGGGGCGGTCGCCTTTTTTAGCGGCTGCGGCAAAAGCTTCGGCCATCTGCATTACACCCACGGTACCAGAGCCATCGTCATCGGCACCATAGTAGATCACATCACCTCTTTTACCCAGGTGGTCGTAGTGACCGGTGAGGAAGAGGTATTCGTCTTTTTTATCGGTACCGGGCAGAACCGCTACAACGTTGCTGCTTTCCAGTGTTTCGGTTGTTTTGGTGGCGGCGGCTTTGATTTCAGAGAAATAAACGCCTTTGTTTACCTGTGCAATCTGGTCCATGCTCAGGCTGCTGGTACGGCCAAGCAATGCGGATGCAACACTGGCAGAAACAGAAGCTGAGTAAAAAGTGCTGGGTTGTCCGGGTCTGAGGTACATATTACCGGCAACAGCAGAAGCTACTTTGCGGGGGAAATCGGCGCTGATGATTAACAGGCCTGCGGCACCGGCACGGCGGGCGGCAAATGATTTACCGGCAGCAGAACTGGGGGGAATAAAGCGACGTCCTCCACCCTGGGGTTTGGGAGCATTCGCAGGCTGACCATCCAATACGAGCAGGATTTTTCCTTTTACATCCAGACCTTCGAGGTCATTGATTTTATTAGCGGAGTCAACAATACCATAACCGGCAAATACTACCTGGTTCCAGTTGAACTGTCCCATAGCTTGTCCGTTGATGGCAAAAGCAAAATCTTTATCCCATTCAAAAGCACGGCCGTTCACAGAGAATTTCTTTTCAGTCAATTCATCGCGGTAAACGGGATAGTTCTGCTGGTAGCTATCGCCATTACCTGGCTTCAGGCCCATTTTGCGGAACTGTTCTTCGATGTAAGCAGCTGCTTTTTTCTGTCCGGGTGTAGCGGTTTCCCGGCCTTCCATTTCCGGTCCGGCCAGAATGGTGAGTTTCTGTTTCATGGCGTCGGTCGTGATCAGGTCTGCATATTTTACCGGATCACCCTTCGGCATTTGTGCCTGGGCGGTAACACCGATGGCCAGGGCACTGAGTACAAGTAGTCTTCTCATTATATGTGATTGAATTATGAACAAGCAATTTTATTCACCCGGTTGGCATGGCGGCCTCCTTCGAAAGGGGTGGTCATGAAAATTTCGATCATTTGCAGGGCTAATGGCAGTGCCACAAAACGGGCGGGGATACAAATCATGTTGGCATCGTTATGCTGACGGGTCAGTGCCGCCACATCGTTTTGCCAGCAGAGGCCGGCGCGGATATGCTGGTGTTTGTTGGCGGTAATGGCTACACCGTTGGCGCTTCCGCAAAACAAAATGCCAAAGGCGCTTTCGCCATTTTCAACACTGCTGGCGGCAGGATGCACAAAATCGGGGTAATCAACCGAATCCAGGGAATGGGTGCCAAAGTCTTTGACCTGGTAACCTTTGCCAGTCAGCCATTGTTTAACGGCTTCCTTGTATTCAAAACCGGCGTGATCACAACCCAGTGCAATGGGTTTGGCCGAATCAAAAACAAAACTCATATGTTAGCTTTCTGTTGTGAAAGGTAATGGTTTACGACAATTAGCGTCGTAAAAAATATATAAACGGGTCAGGGTTCACCCTTATCAGCTCCATTCCTCTTCTTCTTCCCGTTCGCGCTGTTTAGACACACGCGAAGCCACCAGGATACTCAGTTCATAGAGGGCAAATAAGGGAATGAATACGATAAACTGACTCATCCAGTCGGGACTGGGTGTAATGATGGCTGCAACGATCAGGATCACCACAATGGCATATTTGCGGCTTCTTTTGAGGAAACCGGGACTGATTAATCCTATTTTGGTGAGGATGAAAGCGAGTACGGGCAATTCAAAAGCCAGTCCGCAGCCCAGTATGATATTGGTGAGATTATCTATATAATCCGAGAAAGTGGGCAGGGTTATGATGGTGCCTTCGGTACCGAGCTGGAAGCCTGCCAGGAAGTTAAAGGTAAAGGGGCCCAGCAGGAAGAATCCGAATGCTGCGCCGCAGAAAAAGAAAAAGGATACCCAGAAAATGATGAAGCGGGTATTTTTTACTTCTTTGTCTTTGAGGGCGGGGCGGACAAAGCGCCAGAATTCCCAGAAGATATAGGGGAATGCAACGATGATACCGCCTACCAGTGCAATGCTGATACTACCCAGGAACTGGCCGCCGAAAGTGGTGCTTTGCAGGTTTACTTTTACCGGGGGCATGCAGAGGGCATCGCCCATATGTGCCCAGTGACTGAAATCGCAGAGTGCGCGATAGCTGATGAAGTTGGGATTAATGGGGCCTTTGATGATATTTTCGAATATCCAGTTGCGGTAAATAAAAATCACAACAGCCATGATGATGATGGCCAATACCGATCGGATGATATGCTTTCGTAATTCTTCAAGATGATCTATAAAGCTCATCTCTGCTTTGTTTCCACTGCGGTTTCTGTTCAGTAAAGCCATGTGCGCGCTGGTATGTGAGTTGCCAAAGTTACGGGTAACTCTAACATAAAAATGGGCCTATAATGGCTTTTTGGGCATTTTAACCCAGTTGTTGCAGAAAGGGAGCCATCGCTGCTTCCAGCTCATGTGGATGGTTATAACAGATAGTAGTACTGGCGGTACCGCCAATGGTGGTGGAATGTTCGCTACCCTGCCGGTACAGGTACAGGATGGGTTTGCCCAATGCGGCAGCATATCCTGTTTCTACCCCCACGCCAATGGCTTTATGGCTTACTTCTGCAATAAAGAGATCGGCAGACCGGATGGCAGCAAATGCGGTTTGCATCATTTCCCGTTCCTGTTCCGGATGAAAATGGTGTTCATCTACAAAAACCTGGAGATGTATATCCCGGGTATGTAATATTTGCCGCAGGGTATGAATGCAATCCGATAAGGCAGCCCGATGGCTGAGGCTCAGGGCCAGGTAAGCCACTTGCATGATCAGCGCAGGATTTTCATTTTAACCATTTCAATGCGTGTATCGCTTACGTTGAGGATGTCGAACCGGTAGTCATCCACAATAATGGTTTCTTTTTGTAAGGGGATGGATTCGTGTTTATTGATGATATAACCGCTGAGGGTTTCGGAATCATTCTCCGGGAATTCCATCTGGTATTTTTCCTTGAGGTAATCCAGTTCCAGGCGGCCGCTCAGGATAAATTCATCTTCTGCCAGTTGTTTCTCTACAAATTCTTCCACATCAAATTCATCCTGTATTTCCCCGAAGATTTCTTCGAGCAGATCTTCCATGGTTACGATACCGGCGGTACCGCCAAACTCATCTACTACCCAGGCAATACTGCGTCGTTCTTTGGTGAATTTGTTGATCAGGTCTGCCGCACTCATGCTTTCCGGAACGGCCAGTATGGGATGCAGGATTTCCTGGATGGATTGTGGTTTTTTGAACAGATCAATCTGGTGTACATATCCCAGGATATTATCAATATTATCATCAAAGATGATGAGTTTGCTCAACTGTGTTTGAATGAAGTGCTGGCGTAATTCACCAATGGAAGAATGAATATCGGCACCTTCAATTTCGGTACGGGGTACCAGGCATTGCCGGATTTTAACCATGGGCAGGCTCAGGGCATTCTCAAACAATTCGGTATTGAGTTCCTGGTTGTCTTCATCCTGTTCTTTGGTTTGCTGGAAGAAATGTTCCAGGTCTATTTTGCTGAATGCCTCATTTTTATCGTTCACCCGTACATTGAACATGTATTTGAGGATCCACTGGGCCAGGTTGACAAATAGATTGGTCAGGGGCTGGAACAGGGTATGAAAGAATTGGGCGACCGGTGCAAAAAAGCTCAGCAAACCATCATTCTTTGCCCGGAATATGGCTTTGGGAATGAACTCACCGAAGATGAGGATGATGAGGGTGGAAATAACGGTATCGATGATCAGCTTCAGGTATTCATTCTTAACATTCCAGGGATTCCAGGCAATGCTTTTGAGGAATTCATCGAAGAGTAATCCGTAAATAACCAGTAAGGTATTCAACCCGATCAGGCAGGTGCCGATGAATTTGGCCGGGTTTTCCATGAAATTGGACAGGATGATACCACTGCGTTTGCCCTGCTTTTTTTTCAGTTCAATGCTCAGGCGATTGGCGCTGATGAAAGCAATTTCATAACCGGCAAAGAATCCGATCAGCAGCACGGTTATAATAATCCATATAATGGTATACAATTCGGCCATAAGCCAAGATAATCATTTTCGGGGCAAAGTTAAAGTGAAAACTGACAGGTGAAAGGGCTTGTTTGCCCGGGCCGGTCAAAGGCAAAAGGCTGTCATAAAAAACGCCCCGTTGAAACGGGGCGCGTACCGATAGGATATAACATCGGCTTTGTGAGATATATACACATGAGAAACTAGTCCTTCGGGGGATGGGTCAGTTTAACTATTTGAAGTCTACCGTACAGTTCTGGCATTTCAGCTGGATGTTCAGGCCCTTACCGTCGCCTACGGTGGCGGTAAATTTTGAGGGGCCGTAGCCCGAGCCGGTGGCGGAGAATACATTGCGTACGCGCATGCCATTCACGGTTACCGCTTCCAGGTCGCTGGAACTGGCCTGTAATCTTGCATTGGCTGCAGGTGCCAGTGTTCCGGCGGTGGTAACGGGTTTTACTTCTTTCACCGCAATACTGTCTAAAACGGCTTTCTTTTCGAAGTCTCCGTATACGGAACTGTAATTACCGGCAAAATCAACCGAATAGTTTTTATTGTTACGCAGGGGTATGCGGATATCGGCGTAGCGGTTATCGATCTTGATGAGTTTTACCGCCGCACCTACATTGCGTACTTTGATATCGGCATTGCTGCCATCTATTTCAATAGACCCTGCCAGGCGTGTGATGCGCAGGTTGCCATAGTTTTTCCGGCCGCGGATATCGGTTACATCTTCCACTTCAAACTCATCGTTGGTGCTGCTGAGTACAATTTTTTTGGCGCTTGCCATTTCAATGGTGGAGTATTTGCTTTCGATATCGAGGTCATCTACATTTTTCGCGGTAAAGCGACCATTGGCAAATTCTACTTCGGCTTCTTTTACGTCACCAATATTGGCATTGGAATAGCGGGAGCGTAAACGCAGCTTATTCAGGTTTTCTGCTTCCAGGTTACCATTGCTGATATCAATAACCGCTTCGTTAATGCCAGTGGGCAGTTCCAGATCGGAGTAACGGGATTCAATGTCTACTTTACTGCCGGCAGGAACATATATAATGATGTTGCGTTTGATACTGGTGCTGGGTTTACCGGCTACAATTACTTCCGGGCTGCTCAGGGAAATGGTGCCGGAAAGATTATATACCTGTTGACCCGCAACAGTGAATGAACCACGATTGCCTGAGCCTGATTTAATTTTTACGGAGGAACCCAGTACTTTTAGGGAGATATTCATTTTCTCCAGCAGTTCTTCATCACTGAGTTTGGTTTCATTTTCGAAGTAGGCAGTTGCTACTATTTTTACTTTGGGCTGGTCCCAGGTTTTAAATTGTACCGGGCGGGAAGTGTTTTCCAGGAATATTTCAGCTCCCTTGGGTATGCTGATCTCATGGCTTACTTCCTTGGATTTCAGGTCCTGTACTTTTTTTCCGGAAAACGGGTCGTCGGAATAACTGTATCCAAAACCATTGGTAGATGCCACGGGTGCGGACGCCTGTGCAGGGATGGTGGTAGCTACTATGCCGCCTTGCTGTGCCTGGGCGGTTCCGGTGAACAGTACCGCTGCAAGGGCTAATCGGATCGAATAATTCATATCGTTCTTGCTTTAGATGTTGAGGAAATAGGTTCTTGTGGTGTCAACAGGTCCGCGGCTTTGTTTGTAACGGTTGTTGAGCTTGGTCATTTCAATTTGCAGTTGTTTCAGGGTGTTTAGTTTGTGCTGGTACAGGTTGATTAACTGTGACAGTAACTCATCATTCATGCCGCGCTTTGCAATGTCTGACTTGATTACTTTTTCATCCTGCTCCAACTGCTTGATCTGTATGGTAAAGTCTTTGAAATAATCGGCCGATTCAGCATACATAGGTGTGGTACTTACCCGTACACGCTGCAGGTTAATTACCTGGTGAAAACTGTTTTCTATATTCTGCAGCAGTGCCATGTTTTGCTGTTGAATCTCTGAACGGATGGCATGCTGACCAGATTTATTTTGTTTGATGGGTTTTGCATTGTGGCGGGCTACTGCATCGGTTGCAGGAGCAACAACTACCGGTGCCGGTTCGGTGGTTAGGGGTTGTTCCGGTGTTGCATTGGTTTTATTGGCTGCAGTTAATGCAGGTGCAGGCAGGTTTTGCGTATCGGTGAGCAGGCGATGTGCACCAATGCCGGCCAATACCAGTATGCAGGCAGCAGCAGCCCAGCGAATGCTCATGGTTAACACCCTGGGTTTGGCCACTACAGGTGCAGTTGCCTGCTCTATGCGGTCCCAGATGGCTTCACCCGGCTCATCGAGATCGAGTTGCTCCCGATGCTGCTGCAGATATTGTTTTAACTCATCCATGCAACTGTAATTGTTTTGTAATGCGTTCTTTTAAAAGTTGTTTGGCCCGGTGATACTGACTCTTACTCGTTGATTCTGATATGCCAAGGTCTGTGGCAATATCCCGGTGGCTGAAATCTTCAAATACATACAGGGTAAAGACCTGTCTGCATCCATCGGGTAAGCTTTTAATTTCCTGGTGTACTATTTCCATATTAATCTGTTTCCACCAGGACTGATCCGTTTCATCTGCCAGGTTTTCCGTCATTCCTTCTTCCCATTCGTTCCAACGGATTCCTTTTTTGGAGAAGCGTATACATTCATTAATGACGATGCGCTTTAACCATCCGCCGAACTGTATCGGGTCTTTCAGCTGGTGCAGGTTTTTGAAAGCCAGTATAAAAGCATCCTGTAACAAATCCTCTGCGTCGCTTCGGTTACCTGTCATTCTGGTACAGATGTTGAACATAGCTTTACTGTATTGTTTGTACAGTAAAGATTGCGCAGCCCTGTCGCCAGAACAGGCTTTTCTCACAACAGCCGTTTGTATGGTAAATTCCTGATCCAAGTAGTCGTTCCGTTAATAAGAGCAGATACGGTTCAAAAGGTTGGAAAATAAGGTATGTTTTTTTTCGATGGACCGGAAACTGTATTGGATCACCAGCCGGGAATGGGTTTGGCGTTGGATGGGTAACCCTTGGTGAAAACTGATTATTATATTGAAAATCAGTTATTTACGATTGTTCAATCTGCAACAATATACCCCGTCATACACAATGGAATGATCGGGGTATATGTTATTTGGTATCAGGCCAGGTCCAGCACAGGCTTATTCTGGAGAATGCCTTCAATCTTATGCATGATTTCTTCTGTGAGTAGGGGTAATACATCCAGGGCTTTCAGGTTTTCTTCCAGTTGTTCTTTTTTGGTAGCACCCAGGATGGCGGTGGTTACGTGAGGGTTTCGGATGGTCCAGGCAATCGCCAATGATGCCAGGCTTACACCCAGTTCTGCGGCCAGTTCCACCAGTTGTTTTGCCTTTTCAATTTTGGCATCCTGCACCCAGCGGTCTTTTAACCAATCGAATCCTTCAATAGCCAGGCGGGAACCTTCGGGTATGCCCTGGTTATACTTGCCTGTAAGGAAACCGGCTGCAAGCGGACTCCAGATGGTGGTACCCATACCCACATTTCTGAAAACGGGCAGGTAATCCTGTTCCATTTTAAACCGCTCGAACATATTGTACTGGGGTTGTTCTACCACGGGGCCAATCAAATGATACTGCTGGGCTACACGATGTGCTTCCATGATTTCTGCACCACTCCACTGGCTGGTACCCCAGTATAAAATTTTACCCTGCTGTATGAGGTTGTGCATAGTCCATACCACTTCTTCAATGGGTACGGCCGGATCGGGACGGTGGCAAAAATAAATATCCAGGTAGTCCAGCTGCAGCCGTTGTAAAGCCTCATGGCAGGCTTCGAACAGGTGTTTACGGCTGAGGCCGGTTTGGTTGGGTTTATTGGCTTTACCACGCCAGCCGAAATAAGCTTTGGATGAAACGGTATAGGATGTGCGGTCCCATTGTTTTTGCTTCAGGATGCGCCCCATCATCTTTTCACTCTCGCCCAATGCATAGGCTTCGGCATTGTCGAAAAAGTTAATACCACGTTCGTATGCCAGGCTCATGAGTTCATCTGCCATACCATCGTTGATTTGTTTGTGGAAGGTAACCCAACTGCCCAGGCTCAATACACTGAGCTGCAGGCCGGATCTGCCCATTCTTCTGTATTCCATATCTGATGTTTTAGATTGCTAAGAAACTGGCTGTATAACAGCCTCTCAAAGATCGGCCATCTTTTCTATTGCAGGGTACTATCGGGTAAAATAGCAAAACTGCCCGGTTGTACGTTGTAGAAAACAATATTGGTGAGGTCCTGGTTCGATCGAAAGCCATTGGCATACCGTCCGCGTTGCTTGTAGGGGTAATTCTGGATCAGGGTAACGGGTTTATCGGTATGAAACTGCCCCAGGCTCTGATCCCAGTACAATTCATCGGTATACAATGTATCTCCCTTGGTATTGAAGATCACCACATGGTCGCGCAGGAAAACCTTGCTTTCATTCTGTAGGTAGCGGCCGTAGCGGGCGTCGAGCTGACTTTCTATGCCCAGGGTATCGTCGAAGAAGTCCACGTGCAGGGATCGGGGGAATTCGGCTTTGCGGGTACTGTCGCCCTGGTAACGCAGTAAAAGTGGTGCCCGGAGGCGGGCTGTTACTTTACCATTCTGACTGAGATAGCTTTCGATCTGTTTGCCTTCTTCAATACCGGGGGCGCGTTGACTGAGTGCTTTTACATCATTCACATCGTTTTCGCAGGCAAGCATAAAAAAGCAGCCCGTTAGAATGGCTGCTGTAAATATTCTTGTATGCAAAAAACGATTAATCATATTTGCGTTTCTGGAACCAGATATCACTGAGGCTCATACCCAGTGTGAACTGGAAGAAATTTTCGGTGATATTGTTTACACTTGAGCCGCGCTTACCAAACTGGAAAGCCATATTCAGTACGGTAAACTGGCGGTCATAGTTATTCCATTTACGAACGGGTAAGCCTGCTCCCAGTGAAATACCATATTGTTTGAGGCCATTGCCGTCTGCGTTCACATAATCTTTACCAAAGAAGAAACCGGCGCGGTAATTCACGTTATTCCAGTAACCCCGTCCGTTGATGGGATCGGGAGAGAACTGGGCACCCAGTTTCATTTGCCAGCTATTGTTTAACTGATCGGGCTGACCATAAAAACGGTATTTGCTCCACTGTGTGCTGGTATATTCAGCGCCAATAGACCACATTTCAAAGATACCGCGGTTATTGCTGATGGTTTTGTGTAAAGTAATACCTGCGGCATAGGTTGACGGGATTTCTACTTTACCCTTAACATCGTTGATGTGTAACACACTGTCGATGGTTAAATCACCGGCAGCGGTTTGGGTATAGGTTTCCCGGCTGATGTTCTGCGTACCATTGAGTTTCTGGCTCAGGCTACCGGTAGCGCCCAGGCGAATCAGGTAATTGCTGGTGGTTTTGGTTTTTTCATCGGTTTGTTTATGAACCGAAAATTCGTATTGGATACCACCTTGCAGGAAAAAGTTACCAAAATTGGTGGTAGTGCCGGATTTGGATTGATAGTAGAAAGCGGTATCATTCAGGAAGGCTTTGCGGGTATTGATTTCCCGACGGCCGAAATTATAGCCGGTATTGAAGCCAATGCTCAGGTCTTTCCATTTCTTGCCAATCCCAACAAATACCTGGTTCAGTCCGCCCGTTCCTTCATAAATGGTAGCCAGGCTGTCACCGGCAATACGTTCGCGGTTAACCACGGAGTAGTTGATGCGGCTAACGGGTCTGAGGCCGAATGCCATACCGAGGTTCTTGGTACGGTTCAGGGGTACACCCACCGTTACATAGGAAGGGTAAAAATAATTGGAGCGGAACTTGCCACTGGGGTTTTCACTGCGTAATAAGCGGGAGTCAATGGTGAGCCCGATGTCGTAAGACACCATGAAAAATTGCCCGTAAGTAGCCGGATTGTTGAAATTAATGCCCTGTCCAACGTTATTGTTGATGCCATCAGCATAAGCAGCACTCAGTCCACCCATAGCGCGACCGATGGCGTGGGTACCTGTAAACAGGTCGCCAATACCATAACGGGTGAACGGTGAGTTTTCCTGGGCTTGCCCGGAAAAAAGGGTTGTTCCTATGAAAAAAAACAGCAGACTAAGTCTGAACATCGTTGTGTTCACTGATCGCATACAGGCCTTTAAATATTAGGTAAGGGTCGGCAAATATCCTGTTTTTTAGATGCGGCACAAAAAAAGCCATATCACCCCCGGTTAATAGCACGTTAAAGTTGCTGTATTTCAATGCATAAGCGTCAATAATTCCGTCAATTTCCTTAGCCATGCCCAGTAATACACCGCTCAGGATATTGGTTTTGGTGTCGTACCCAACCAGGGGGAACTGGCTGTCGGGGCTGATTAAGGGCAGTAATGCGGTTTGTTCATGCATGGCCCGGAAGCGCATAGTCATGCCCGGGGAGATACTACCACCCAGGAATTCATGGGCCTGGTTGATGTAATTGTAGGTGATGCAGGTGCCCAGGCCAATGGCCAGGTTGTGTTGGTGAGGGAAGAGGTGTACCGATGCGGCGCAAATAGCCAGCCGGTCTGCTCCAATGGTCTCGGGCTTACCCACAGGTGTGCTGAATGGCAGTTTGCTGGTATGTCCCAGTTTGTGAAAACGGGTTTGGGATTGGAGGATGGTTTCTATTCCGGGGTGGTGATTAATGACGGAGGACAGGATGGTTTTATCGGGCCGGAACTGGTTCAGCAGGGCTTCCATGGTTTCGGGCTGATCATTGTCCAGCACCACTACTTCCTGCAGGGTATCGTTTTTGAATACGGCACATTTTAACCGGGTATTACCAAAATCAAAACATAGGGTTGTGGACATGAGCTTGGGTTATAGGTTAAAATTAAAGCCTTTGAGTTCGCGGAAATGCCCGTTGAGCTGAATCCTTTCTTTCAGTGATTCCATGCTGGCCACTACAGGTAATACCCGGGTCAGGTGTCTTTTCAGGTATTCCAGTCTTTGTAATTCATGGGTGAGTCCGAGGAATTCGTATTCTTCTTCGAGCGACATACCGGCATGGTGGGCCAGGTCATAACTCACCAGTTCCTCATCCGGTTTGCGAAAATCTTTGGACACTTTCAGCAGCAGGTGCAGTTCCCGGATGGATTTGATGAGTTTTTTGATCAGTTCTCCGCCTGCTGTCAGCTGGTTTTCCGGATAATTCACAATGGCGCCACTGTATAGTTTATCGGGCAGTTCCTGTAATACTTCCAGTACCCTGAAAATGCGCAGTCCTTCGGTTTTAATATCCAGTTTACCATCGGGATGTTCGGTAACGATCTCGGTGATTTGTACCAGGGTTCCCATTTCCGATAGCCGGTCTCCCAGCACCACGGGTATACCAAAGGGTTTGTTATGGGTATAACAGTCGTGGATGAGTTGTTTGTAGCGTGGTTCAAAAATGTGCAGGTTCAGTTTCTCACCGGGATATACCACAATGCCAAGGGGGAAGATGGGAATGAAATTTGTCATACTATTTGTAATCGACACTGCTAAGTAAGGCAAATGCAGAATAACAAAAAAATCGGCATTATTAAGGCATTCATAGTTACTTTGCTGCATGAAAATTTCCGGGTTTACCATCATCAGGAATGCGGTGCAGAACGATTATCCCATTGTGGAAGCAATCCGTTCTATTTTACCGGTGGTAGACGAAATGATTGTGCTGGTGGGCGATTCGGAGGATGATACCGAAGGATTGATTGCATCCATCAATGATCCCAAGATTAAAATTCATCACTCGGTATGGGATCCCAACCTGCGTAAAGACGGGGCTGTACTGGCTGTGGAAACCAATAAAGCTTTTCAACTGGTGGATCCGGAAAGTACCTGGGCATTTTATATCCAGGGGGATGAGTGTATTCATGAACAATACCTGCCCGTTATTAAAGCGGCCTGTGTGCAATATCAGGACGATGCACAGGTGCAGGGACTATTATTCAAATACCTGCATTTTTACGGGACCTATGATTATGTGGGCGACAGTCGCCGTTGGTATGATCATGAAGTGCGGGTGATCAGGAACGACAAAAATATCCGGGCGTATAAAGATGCGCAAGGGTTTCGTGTGGGGGATGCGCTGGAGAAAATCAGGGTTAAACCGATTGAAGCGACTGTTTTTCATTATGGCTGGGTCAAAAATCCGCAGCAGATGATGAAAAAAGTAAAAAACTTCAGCAAGCTCTGGTTCTCCGATGAGGAGATTGCCGCCAGTGCACTGTCGGAACATTGGGATTATAATGATTATGATTCTCTCACTGTTTTTGGTGAAACACATCCGGCCGTTATGCACGAGCGTATTGCCCGGCAGAACTGGAAACTGAATATTGATATCAACCGCAAGCGTTTTTCCTTTAAGGACCGTTTACTGTATTATTTCGAGAAGAAAACAGGCCGTCGTTTATTTGATTTCCGCAATTACAAAGTAGTTTGATTGGTTGCTGTATGCTTTTGCAGTAATGGCCAGCACAATGCCAGTCCCCATGCGTGTAACCATGCGCCATACTGGTAGGCAATGGTAGATTCTACCAGGCAGGATGCGGCAATCACCAGGGTCCAGCCGGTTAAGGCAGGCCGATTGTTGCGCCAACCCAGCCATGCCGGGTATAAAAGCCAGAGGGTGAATAACAGCATACCCCACCATCCGCTGCCCATCCACCACAAAAGCCATTGGTTGAAAGGCCATCCGAATCCACTGATCACACCGGGATGTTGTTGCTGGAAATATTGTTCCAGGGTAGTGGGTATGGCAGCCCATCCTGTATTGGCACCGCCCGATTGTACTGCGGTAAATGCCGCCTGGTTCAAAGCCCTGCGTACACCATCGGAGAAATTGGGATTATAGGTAGCGGGATTGTATTGCTGCCAGTCGTACAGCGTATAAGCGATTTTTTGTTGTACGGTTGGGAACAGTACAATCGCCAGTAAGATGGCGCCGGTTAGTATACCGGCTGTTATGAATATTTTTTTGCTATTGCTGCGATTGGCTTTTTTACCTGCAAAGGCCAGTAGGGTGAATAGTAGAACCCCCAGCGAAACCCAGGCGGTGCGTACAGCCAGCAACAATAAACCGGCCAGTAGAAAAGACAGGATCCATTTTTTATAGCGGTAGGCAGATAGCCAGGTAAACAGCAAGGCACTGCAGATCCAGATACCAAAGCGTACATGGTCTTCATCCATGAATGTGGGCAATGATTGTCCGGATCCATAACGGGTAAAAGCTGCGGTATGGTGCAGGAAGTACCAGGATACCGGGTACAGGGTGGCAATACTAACGGCCCCGATCCAGTATTGCCTGAACCGGTTGATGATCTGTTCATGGCCAATGGACCGGATAGTAATTGCTGCTACTGGGTAGGTGCCCAGGGTAAGCAGGAAATCGTAATTGGCGGTAGCCAGGGGTTGCTGCCAGCATCCCAGCAGGGCGATAGCGATGGGTATGAAACTCCAGATCAGCAGTGGATCTTTTGACAGGGAGGGCAACCATTGCCGGTGCGCGAATAATCCTGCCAGCAGCCAGCAGCCCATGCTGATGGATAAAATGGCCCTGCTCCAAAGCAGGCCGCCCAGCATGAGCGTGAACAAGCCATATAAAAACCATTCTTTTTTCCTGGAGCTGCTTTCTTTTGGAGAACCATCCGTTAAATTTACGCCCGGTACAGCATTATGTGGCAGCAATTATTACAAGGCATCGAACAGCGTGATCAGCGATCACTGGCAAGGGCTATTTCCTTTGTGGAAAACCAGGTGCCGGGTTATGCCTCATTGCTAACAGCCCTGCCTTCCGGTCATGCTTCCATTACAGGCATCACCGGTCCGCCTGGTGCGGGCAAGAGTACCCTGGTAGATGCATTGATTGCGGAATGGGTTAATACCGGTAAAAAAGTGGGGGTGCTTTGTGTAGATCCCTCATCGCCCTTTAACCTGGGAGCTTTATTGGGTGATCGTATTCGTATGAGTGAATGGTATAACCATCCCCAGGTATTCATACGTTCTCTTGCTACGCGGGGTTCATTGGGTGGACTCCATCCGTATATTATTGAGATCTGTTCCCTGATGCAGGCTGCAGGTTTCGATGAGATTATTGTGGAAACTGTAGGTGTAGGACAAAGCGAGATTGAAATTGCAGGCCTGGCCGATACAACCGTAGTAGTCGTAGTACCGGAAGCTGGTGATGAGGTTCAGACCATGAAAGCGGGCCTTATGGAGATCGCGGATATTTTTGTGGTGAACAAAAGCGACAGACCCGATGCCGACCAGTTTGTAAAAAACCTGCGGCTGATGCTGGCACCTGCATTTCATCAAAAACAAGCGCCCGTTCCCATCCTGAAAACAATTGCATCCAGCAGAACGGGCATAACTGAATTAGCAGCAACCATTCACTCGCAGGCGGTCGCCGGCAAAAATGCAGACCGGAAATTATGGCTGCTTACAGAGCGGGCTTATCACCTGATTCAAAGAAAAAGAATGGAAGGCATCAGCAAACAGTTGTTGCGGGAAAAGATTAATTCCCTTTATGGGCAGGATGAATTTAATTTGTACCAGTTTGTGGAACACTTTCAATAAGTAGCTCTACAACTATTTTCAAACCCTACATTATGCCTGTAAAAGGATTCAACAGATATATCCGGCTGCTGCAACATATTCAAAACCCTGCGGAATATCTTTTTCATAAAGGAGAACGGAAAAAAAGGGCACTTCATTTTAAAACCAGGCCAGAAGCCATTTCATTTGATGTTCCGGAAGCCGTTTACCAGGTCTTCAAAGAGATATTCATGGCCGATGTGTATGAGATTAACCGGTTGACAGCCCGTGTTCCCCGGGCACCACTGGTGGTTGATATCGGAGCCAATGCTGGCTTTTTTGACATCTTGTTATTGTCGAAACTGAAAGATGCAACCATTTATGCCTATGAACCGCTGCCGGCCAATATAGCACACTTGTCTGCTACCATCCGGCAGAATCCTGGACTGGAAAATCATATCCGGTTTCACCAGCTGGCGGTGACCGGGGCGCCTAAATCACATATTGACTTATTCATGGAAGATACGGGTGATAGCCAGGTAGTGGCTTCCGTTTTTTCAGGATTCAATAAAAACAATACCCAGCTCACCCGGGTTAACTGCATAACCCTTACGGACATTTTTGAGCAGAATGGTATTGAACGAATCGATATCCTGAAAATGGATTGTGAGGGCAGTGAATACGATATTCTGTACAATACTGATCCGTCCTATATTAAACGAATAGACCGGATGCTGGTGGAAGTGCATGATATTGATCAGGACAAATTCAATATTGGTTATTTTACACAATACCTCCGGGAGCTTGGGTTTACACTGCAGTATGAGCCCATTAATGATTTCTGTTATGCCCTGGAGGCGGAACGTGTTTAAGCAATCGAAAAAATTATGGCTGTAACAACCAAAGGGATTCTTTTCGACTGTGAGCGTATGAAATACCCCCATACGGGGCTGTATCATTTCTGTAAACAGTTGGGGCAGGCCCTTGCATTGGCAGACCATCCCCTGGCGAGCCGTTTGTCTTTTTACATCCGTGAAAATGAGCAGGGTTTATTTGGTGAAGGAGCCGATTACCTGCGGCAGCATTCCCTGCATAAATTCATATTGCCCAGCCTCAGCAGGTTTGCTGTTTGGCATGCCACTTACCAGGGGACCATGTACTATCCCTTTCATCGCAACATCAAAGTGCTGCTTACCATCCATGACCTCAATTTCATGCATGAGGTTAACCGGCCGGCGCATAAAAAGGAAAGGGAGCTGAAGAAATTACAACGCAAAATTGATCGGGCGGATACGGTAGTGGCTATCTCTCAGTTTGTAAAGGAAGATATTCTACGGCATATGAATATGCGCGGTAAAGAAATTGCTGTTATCTACAACGGTTGTAATATCAATACTTCCCTGCAGCCACAGCCGCCTGCGCAACTTCCATCTGCTGGTTTTATTTTTTCCATTGGCACCATAACCGAAAAGAAAAATTTTCATGTACTGCCGGCATTACTCCGGGGAAATAACCTGCAGCTCATTATCGCAGGAACCGTGCAGCAACAGGAGTATCTTGATCAGATACGTGCTGAAGCCAATGCCCTGGGTGTGGGAGACCGGGTAATTATAACGGGACCTATTGACGAAGCGGTGAAATACTGGTACCTGCAACATTGTACAGCTTTTGTATTCCCGTCACTGATGGAAGGATTTGGCCTGCCGGTAATTGAAGCCATGTCGTTTGGTAAGCCGGTTTTTTTATCTACTTGTACTTCCCTGCCGGAAGTTGGGGGCAATCAGGCATTTTATTTTGAACAGTTTGATCCCGCACACATGCAATCTGTTTTTCAACAAGGCATGCAGGCATTTGCATCGGGCGCCATCAAAGTATCGGATATACAGGCGCGTGCGGCTTATTTCAGCTGGCAGAACGCTGCTTTACAATATCTATCCCTGTATGAGCAATTGCTGTAGTGTTATTTTTTTGCATAGAGCATTTCTATGTTTTCGTGGTTACAGGCTTCACGAATGACGGTGAATCCATACGATTCCAATAATTGTTTCATACCCTCCACGCTTTCTGATGGGTACGGGTGGCACTCCATAACAATCTTACTGATCCGGTTGAGGATATCGGGCTTATGTTTGATGATATCAAATTCACTGCCCTCACAATCGAGTTTCAGAAAATCAATATGATGAATCTGGTGGTCTTGACAGAATTGCTCCAGTGTGGTGGTCTGAATGGTTACTTTACCTGCAGCCTGTTCGAATTGCAGTGAGTGGCCCCCGGTATTGATGCCGGATAAGTATAAGTCCTGCTGTCCTTCTTTGTTGGATACGCCCAGGTTGAATGCCTGTACATTTTGAATATTGTTGATGCGCAGTTGTTCTTTCAGTAGTTGGTAGTTGTCGGGGAAGGGTTCGAAGCAATATACAGTGCCCCGGGATGCTTTTTGTGACGCGTAGAGTGAGAATGCGCCAATATTGGCTCCTATGTCTATAACAATATCGGCTGGGCTTACTTCAATACTGTACTTATTGTAAATTTCCTGCAGGAAAATCTCTTTCATGATCATGCGATCGGCTGTGCGTGACCGTACCAGAAAAGTGAGGCCGTTTTTCAGCCTTATGCCTGTCTTCCATCCTTTGGGCAGCATTTTGGACAGGTGGTAGGACCACATGGATCCTATCACATCTTGTTTCTTCAACATTGTATATGCAGGGTTTTAAGAACAGGAAACTGGTAAAATACCAATACCCTATCCGCATACAATATAGTGTAATTTGCCAAGGCCGGAAAACCGGCACCAAATAAAAAAGGGATATGATTTACATATCCCTTTTTTCACCGGATCTTACCGGTTATGCGTTTTGTTCCTGTTCATTCTTCCACCAGCGGTAGCCAATGAATCCCATGATGGCAATGGGGGCGAAAGCCAGGTAAACGATGGCTGAATTGAGGGCTTTGGCCGGGCCTTCTCCCAATTGAGAAGCGGTTTTGGTACAGATAGAACATTGGGCCGACGCGGGGGCCTGGCTGATCACTACCAGCAGTATCAAAATCAACAAAATCCTACCCATCCTGCTCATAACGAAAAATTTTCACAAAGGTACAAAATAGTTTGTATCTGCGCCTGTATGGGCTTCTTGGGCCTACACCGGGAATTGCTTAACTTACCTGTCTAAACCATCCATGTGACCAAGCGTAGAACTTTTTTGCAACAGGTAGGCCTGATGGCCGGGGCTTTTTCTGCCAATAGTCTGATGAACCAGCTGCATGCAGCTGAATGGGAAGCGGCGGAACGTCGCATTGGTAATCAATTGCCGGAAGCGGTAGCGGCCGATGAGGATTACTGGTCGGTGATTCAGCAAGCGTATACCGTGAATCCCAACCTGGTTAACCTGAACAATGGTGGTGTGAGTCCTTCCCCCCGTGTGGTGCAGGAAGCGGTGAGCCGGTTTAACCAGTTGTCGAATGAAGCGCCGTCTTATTATATGTGGCGGATCCTGGATCAGGGCAGAGAACCCCTGCGGTATAAACTGGCCAGCCTGGCGGGCTGTTCTACGGAAGAAATTGCCATCAACCGGAATGCTACGGAAGCGCTGAATACGGTTATTTACGGGCTGGACCTGAAAGCGGGGGATGAAGTGATTGGTACTAAACAGGATTATCCGAATATGATCCAGGCCTGGCGCCAGCGAGCCATGCGTGACGGGATTGTGTATAAACAGATCAGTTTTGATTTTCCCATAGAGAACGATGCGGAAATTGTTAAAGGTTTTGAAGCGGCCATTAGTCCCAAAACCAAGATTTTACACATTACCCATATCATCAACTGGGTGGGACAGATTTTGCCGGTGAAAAAAATCTGCCAGATGGCACACCGGCATGGTATTGAAGTGATTGTGGATGGGGCGCATAGTTTTGGCTTGCTGGATTTTACCATACCGGACCTGGAATGCGATTATTTCGGAACCAGTCTGCATAAATTCCTCAGTGCCCCCATTGGCAGCGGCATGTTGTGGATCAAACGCGATAAGATCGAAAAAATATGGCCGCTGGTGTGTAATGACAAGCCCCATAGTCCGGATATCCGCAAATTTGAAACACTGGGTACGCGCAGTTTTCCGATTGAGCAGGGTATTGGTGAGGCGGTAAATTTTCAAATGGCTATTGGCAGTAAGCGGAAGCAGGAGCGGATACATTATCTCAAAAACTACTGGGCATCCCGGGCCAGGGAAATACCTGGTGTGCGCATACATACTTCTTTACTGCCTGCCTATTCCTGCGCCATTTGTGGCGTGTCGGTCGATGGTATGACTCCGGGCGAGCTGGATAGTGCCCTGTTTGGTCAGTATAAGATACATGCCGTAGGTATTGTATGGGAGAATATCAGCTGTGTGCGGGTAACGCCCCATGTATATACAAGGCTTGCAGATCTGGATAAGCTGGTGCTGGCGCTGGAGGAAATTGCTGCCAAAAAGCGAAAAGGGTAGGATCGTAAATGAAGATGATCTTTACCCGGGTAAAGATCATCAGCAATTTAGTTGGCTTTAGCAGCAGGTTTTTTGTTTTTGCTGGATTTGGCCGGGCGGCTCTTACCATAAGAACCTTTGAATCTTTTGCCTTTGGCGGTCTTTCTATCACCTCTTCCCATGATTGGTATTTTTTTAAGTGAGTAAATTCGAACAGCAAAAATAGAAAAACCCCGCGAAAGCGGGGTTCAATTCTTTTCGGGCTGAGATTAGATTTTAGCACTCAATTCCTTACCAGCTTTGAAGCGGGCAACCTTCTTTGCTTTGATCTTGATCGTCTCACCAGTCTGGGGATTACGGCCTGTACGAGCAGCACGCTTTGATACAGAGAAAGTACCAAAACCTACCAGTGTAACTTTATCACCTTTTTTCAGGGTTTTGGTTACTGTGTCTACGAAAGAATCCAGGGCAGCATTAGCCTGTGTTTTTGTAATACCCGCATCTTCAGCGATCTGAGCAATCAATTCTGCTTTGTTCATAGATGTGTTTTTAAGAGATGTATGAATAACGGAAACAAATTTATCGGCTTTTATTCAACAGAAAAATATTTTTACTTACAGAAAAATGTTATAAAAC
Source organism: Chitinophagaceae bacterium (assembly GCA_009996675.1). GTDB lineage: Bacteria > Bacteroidota > Bacteroidia > Chitinophagales > Chitinophagaceae > Sediminibacterium. Next base: position 11,383 of record JAACZQ010000029.1, on the reverse strand, counting down.
TTCCTGCAAGCCCTGTCTGTAAAGGATTTCAGCAAGATGCTATTTGCGGATCACTGGCTTATTCACTGCAAATGCCTGCCAGTAAAGGGTTTAAGTGAAATGGCTGCAATTCAGGTTGGGTAAGGGTTTCAGCGGAATATAAATAAGTTTTTCGCCTGACCAAAAATACCCTGATAAGTTTCCACACTCAATTCACAACCTTCATGAGTGAGCGAAAACCGATGAAACCATTGCCCCATCTCCGCTGTGAATCTTCACGCAGCGCCGGGGCATGATGGGTAATATAACGTTCATAATCCTCCCGGGTTGCTGCAAAAAACTGGACAGCATAGGTTGGACCATCTGCCTCATCAATATCCAGCAATCGCACAAACCTGTATTCGGTAAAACAACCTGTTTCCATGATTTCGGGAATATGCACTTCCTGCATCCACAGCAGCCAGGCTTCGTGTATGGACCATTCCAGTTTCAGGGATATATTATAGATGAACATAAGGATCGGTTATTGGCTTACGGTTATTTCAATGCTAATTCCATATAAATCGGACAGTGATCGCTGTGTTTCACATCGGGATAAATGGCGGCTTTTTTCAGCTGTTGCTGTAGGGGGCTGGTTATGCTGATATAGTCAATACGCCAGCCTTTATTCTGCAACCGTACAGAAGGAAAGCGCTGGCTCCACCAGGAATAAGCGCCGGTTGTATCCGGATTGAGCTGCCGGAAACTATCAATCCACTCATTCGAGAGGAATTTATCCATCCAGGCCCGCTCTTCCGGCAGGAAACCCGAGGATTTCTTATTGCCCTTGGGGTCATGGATATCTATTTCGGTATGCGCAATATTGTAATCACCGGTTACAATCAGTTTGGGACGGGTTTTACGCAGTTTCTGTACATACACAAAAAACTCATCCAGCCATTGGTACTTATAGGTTTGCCTTTCATCGCCACTGGTGCCGGAGGGAAAATAGGCGTTGATCAGGGTAATATCTCCAAAATCGGCCCGTATCACACGGCCTTCTGCATCGCTTTGTTCAATTTTATTACCATATACAACCTGATCGGGTTTGATGCGTGTAAAAATGGCAACACCACTGTATCCTTTTTTCTGTGCGGAGAACCAGTAAGTCTGGTAACCCAGGGCTTCTATCTGGTCGTAGGGCACATCATCTTTATTGGCTTTGGTTTCCTGCAGACAAATGATATCGGCCGGATCTGTTGCCAGCCAGTCGGTAAACCCTTTTTTCATGGCGGCACGAATGCCGTTTACATTATAAGATATGATGCGCATAGACGTAGGATTATTCAAAAAAACGATTGAACGCCAGTACCAGTAACCGGTTCAGCATTTCTGGTGATAAAGATGCATCAAAAACCACAAACCGTTCGGGTAAAAATTTACCGGTGGCAATACTTACCAATACTCCGTCGAGGTATATTTCTTTCAGATAATTATTATCGCCATGCTGTATGCGGAAATCCTTTCCCAGCATGGTGCCTTCTACCTGGTATTCGTACCGGACTGGTTCCGGGGGTATGCGATTGCCAATGGTTACCATGCTGGTGCTGTCCCAGCCATTATATACCAGGTAAGGATATATGTTCTTTCCTGTCGCTTCCACATTTTTCCGGATCATGAAGCGGGCAATGGTGTCGGTATTCTCCAGGAGTGTATGAACGGGTCCGGTTAAGAAACGGGTGTATAAATCGGATTGCTTTCGAATTCCATCATAGTTATAGGGATTGAGTTCGGTAACCAGCCGGATGCTGTAATTCCGGTCGCGTAATACATCCCTGGATTCCTGGCGGAGAAAAACAAAATCGGATGAGATGCGATTACCGGTACTTTCAATGGTTTTAGCCAGCAGGGTATTGGGATCGAGGTTCCTGTTTTTACCGCGTAAAACAATTTCTTCATAAAAAGCCCCGCCCAATCGAATCATTTCCTGGTTACCGTTTCGCTCATATCCCACAATGTCTTTTTGTGTTTTGGTAATGATACGGTTTTCACCCTTGATTCTGGGCATGATGAAATCATCTGCATAAAAAGCTGCCGGGGCTTTGATTTCAATCAACAGGTTTTCATTGTCGGGATTCAGGGAGTAGTTTAAGCCTACCTGTAGCATATCGGTAAAACCTTTGGCTGTAATGGGTAAATGCCAGATCTGAAAACCCATGCCGGAACCGGGCGACTGGCTGATACTGATGGACAGGCTTTCATTCAGCAATACTTGCTGGCGGTGATTGGCAAGGGTTATGCCCAATACAAAAACGGATTTACTCCTTTTAGCCAGCGCTGAATCCATATCCATTTTTCCCGGCCGTGCAAAATAAATCAGGGGTGTGTATTCGTATAAATCAATAAACAGGTGAAGTGTGGTGCTGTCGGCATTACTGAAACGAGCAGCTATGCGGTTGAATTCATCAACGGTACGTGGAAATTGGATATAGAGTGTGGTATCTGCTAATTTTGCCTGGTAATTTTTTTGCAGGGCTTCATTCAGGGAGTTCACAAAAAGTTTCCTGGTTTCGGGTAGTTGCCAGTACTGCATAACCGGACCGTTCATGGAATAACAACGAATCTGCTCCAGTATAACCGATTGTTGTGCGGTGAGGTTGTTGGTGATGCATACAATGAGCAATAGCAGGATTTTTCTCATAATGGGCAGTTATCTTAACAGTTTTCACAGCAAATTTTGTGCTAATTTCAAGCGTCATTGAATGTAGTAAGAAATGGATAAATCAGAAAGAATCATTCCCGCCAAAGAATCGGTGTATTTAGACGGCCCCAAACCCAGGATCAACGAGTTAAAATTTGCCTGGCATATCTTCCGCCAGTTTATTTATGGTTTCCGGAACCTGCATTTTATCGGACCCTGTATTACGGTGTTCGGATCGGCCCGTTTTAAGGAAGATCATCCCTATTACCAGTCGGCCCGCGAATTTGGTAAAAGAATAGCCGAACTGGGTTTTACGACCATGACCGGTGGTGGTCCGGGTATTATGGAGGCGGCGAATCGCGGGGCTTTTGAAAACGGGGGGCAATCGGTGGGTTGTAATATCAAACTGCCGTTTGAACAGCATCCCAATCCTTATATGCACAAATGGATTACGTTCGATTATTTCTTTATCCGCAAAGTGTTGCTGGTTAAATACTCCTATGCTTTTGTGATTATGCCCGGTGGTTTTGGCACCATGGATGAGTTCTTTGAGACCCTTACCCTGGCGCAGACTAAAGTGATTGAGGATTTTCCCATTGTTTTGTTCGGTCGTGATTATTTCAATCCCCTGCTCAAAGCCATTGATGAAATGGCTGAATCAGGTACCATTTCTCCCGAGGATAAACGATTCCTGTTCATTACCGATGATGTAGATGAGGCTATGAACTATATCAAAAACTATGTCCGGAAAAACTACAAGGTAAAACCCCGTAAGCGGCTCTGGTGGTTATTTGAAAAACGCTGATTAGTCCACTATTTTTTTACCCATGGGAAAGGTATAACCCAGGCTCAGGATCATTTCATAGGTGCCGAATGCCTGTTTGGCCCTGCCCTGGTATATTTTCAGGTTGGAATAACTGGCATAGTCGATCTTATTGGTAAACTCCAGGTAAACATGTTTGAAGAATGTGGAGCGGATACCGGCTTCAATACCCATATTCCAGCCACCGAGTTGAAACCCATCTTCATTGCGCTGGCCGAAAAGGCTGTTCTCCACGTGCGGAATAACCGGTCCAATACCGGCTTTGCCCAAAGCATCCAGTTTAAACGCGCCGTTTTTACTTTCATGCCAGTGCCAGCGTTTTACAATATTGAAGAGCAGGAAATTGGCACCATTGTTCAGGTAATAATAAAAGCCATTGGCTTTGGAAAAATTAATGGTGGTATCTACCTGACGGCCCTGGTAAGTGCCGGTTAAGCGGGCCATCTGACCATCCTGTATGATGTGCTTGGTATGATCGAAATTAATTTCAAATGCCAGGTCTTTCTTTTTGTTGAAGAAATAACCAATGCGGTAATTGTATTGGGGGATGCTGATGGGGATGCTGAATATACCTTCATCCCATCCCGGCCGGTCGTGTGAAATCACATTCCGGAGGGTATAATGGTTATTCAGCGATGGCTGGTTGATTTTCACATTGGAATGGGTATACCACTCCTTATTATAACCCCAGGAGAAATAAAATTCACCTTTTCTGGACTGTTTTTTGCTTTGCGCCTCACTGCTGATAATGCCGGCAAAGAATACCAGCACGACGATGATGATACGTTTCATTACTTGCTCTGCTTATTAAAACGCAAAGGTAGCAACTATTCCAGCACGGGGCTTAACCATCTTTCTGCCTCTTCCAGGGGCATATTTTTACGGCGCGCATAGTCCTCTAACTGGTCGCGCTGAATTTTTCCTACACCATAATATTGACTCTTCGGATGCGAGAAATACCAGCCGCAGACAGAAGCTGCGGGGTACATGGCCAGGCTTTCGGTGAGTTGTATGCCCGCCTGGTTGGTGGCATCCAGTAAATGAAACAGTTTGTATTTTTCTGTATGATCCGGACAGGCGGGATACCCCGGTGCCGGGCGGATACCGGTATACTGTTCGCGGATCAGTTCATCGTTACTCAGTGTTTCTTCCTTGTCATAACCCCAGTATCCGGTCCGGGTTTGCTGGTGCAGCATTTCTGCAAATGCTTCTGCCAGACGGTCGGCCAGTGCCTGTAACATGATTTTATTATAATCATCGTGGGATGCTTCCAGCCTTTTTAAGTGCGGCTCAATACCCTGTATGGTCACGGCAAAAGCACCCAGGTAATCTTTTTTGCCGCTATCGGCCGGGGCTATGAAATCGGCCAGTGATAAATTGGGTTGTCCGGGCGCTTTTTTAATCTGCTGGCGCAGGAAACTGAGCGTGGTGGTTTGGCCATTGGGTTCCTGTACGGTAATATCATCTCCCTGACTGGCAGCTTCCCAGAAACCGATTACACCATGTGCCTGCAACCATTTTTCGCGGATGATGGTATCCAGTAATGCATTGGCATCATTGTAAAGTTTGGTGGCTTCTTTACCCACCAGTTCATCTTTCAGGATATCGGGGAAATTGCCATGCATTTCCCAGGTAATGAAGAAGGGTTTCCAGTCGATGTATGCACGAATGGCCGATAAATCAACATCACTGAACTGTTTGGTACCCGTGAATGTGGGTGTATGCATAACAGCAGTATCCCAGTCGATCGCTACTTTATTGGCCAATGCATCGGTATAGCTGAGGTATTGTTTAACGCTTTTTTTATTGTCGAATCCTTCTTTCAGTTTTTTGTACTCATCGTAGGTATGCTGAATAAACACAGGCTTCTGTTCTTTATTCAGTAGTGAACCGGTAACGGTAACACTGCGTGATGCATCCAGTACATGTACCACACCCTGCTGGTATTCGGGTGCAATTTTTACTGCGGTGTGCATACGTGAGGTGGTAGCGCCGCCAATGAGCAGTGGCAGTGTCATATTGCGACGTTTCATTTCCCGGGCAATATGTACCATTTCATCCAGTGAGGGTGTGATCAAACCACTGAGGCCAATGATATCAACATTCTCTTTTTGTGCAGCATCCAGTATTTTATCAGCCGGTACCATTACGCCGAGGTCAATGATGTCATAGCCATTACAACCCAATACTACGCCTACAATATTTTTACCGATATCGTGTACATCGCCTTTTACGGTAGCCAGTAATATTTTGGCAGCACCCTGTCCTTCCTGACCCGCCAGGCCGGCTTTTTTGCGGGCTTCTTTTTCTGCTTCGATATAAGGGGTAAGAATGGCCACGCTCTTTTTCATTACGCGGGCGCTTTTTACCACCTGGGGCAGGAACATTTTACCGGCACCAAATAAATCACCTACGATATTCATGCCATCCATCAGGGGGCCTTCAATTACATCCAGTGGCTGTGGGTATTTGAGGCGGGCTTCTTCTGTATCGGCATCTATATAATCGGTGATACCATTCACCAGTGCATGGGCCAGCCTTTTTTCTACGGGCTCATTACGCCAGGCTTCATCTTTTATTTCTTCCTTACCCTTGGCTTTTACGGTTTCGGCATGGATAATGAGTTTTTCTGTGGCTTCGTTATTGGTATTGTTTCTGTTCAGCAATACGTCTTCACAAAGCTCACGCAGGTGCGGCTCTATTTCATCATATACCACCAGTTGCCCGGCATTCACAATACCCATATCCATACCCGCTTTAATGGCGTGGTAGAGGAAAACGGAGTGGATGGCTTCGCGCACATGATCATTACCGCGGAAAGAGAAAGAAACATTGGATACACCACCACTTACTTTGGTCAGTGGCATGCGTCTTTTGATTTCACGGGTAGCTTCTATAAAATCAACCGCATAATTATTATGTTCTTCAATACCAGTGGCAACAGCAAAAATATTGGGATCGAAAATGATGTCTTCCGGCGCAAATCCAACTTTTTCGGTGAGGATTTTATAGGCACGGTGACAAATTTCCACTTTGCGGTCGCGGGTATCGGCCTGTCCGGCTTCATCAAAAGCCATCACAATCACTGCTGCTCCAAAAGCCTGGCAGATAAAAGCCTGCTCTATGAATTTTTCTTCTCCTTCTTTCAGGGAGATGGAGTTTACAATACACTTACCCTGCACACATTTCAGGCCTGCTTCAATGATCTCGAATTTCGAGCTGTCGATCATGATGGGAATACGGGCAATATCGGGCTCACTTTGCAGGAGGTTGAGAAAAGTGGTCATGGCTTTTACCCCATCGAGCAGGGCATCATCCATATTGACATCCAGTACCTGTGCGCCGTTTTCTACCTGCTGGCGGGCAACAGACAGTGCTTCCTCATATTTATTCTCGCGGATTAAGCGGGCAAATTTCTTGGAGCCGGTTACATTGGTTCTTTCGCCAACGTTTACAAAATTGGTTTCGGGACGAACAATCAGTGGTTCCAATCCGGAAAGTCTCAGGTAAGGCTTGATGGTAATCGAATGACTCATATCTGCAGTTGTATCGGTCTTAGAGAACAGTTTCTACCACAGGCAACTGCCTGGGGCTGATGGTTTTAACGTGTTGGGCAATATGCCGGATATGATCGGGGGTTGTGCCGCAGCAGCCACCCACAATATTCACAAAACCCTCTTTGGCCCATTCCTCAATAAAATGAGCGGTGTCTTCCGGGGCTTCATCATATTCGCCCATGGCATTGGGTAAACCGGCATTGGGGTAGGCAGAGGTGAAGCAGGCGGCGATCTGACTCAGTTCTTCAATATGACTGCGCATTTCGGCAGCACCCAGTGCGCAATTCAATCCCACACTCAGCGGCTGGGCATGCATCACCGAGGTATAAAATGCTTCCAGTGTTTGTCCGCTCAGGGTCCTGCCTGATGCATCGGTAATGGTACCACTGATCATGATGGGTAATGGGGTTTTGCCTGTTTCCCGGAAAAACTGTTTGGCGGCGAAAATGGCGCCCTTGGCATTGAGGGTATCAAAAATGGTTTCGATGAGTAAAAGGTCTACCCCTCCATCCACCAGTCCGCGGATCTGTTCTTTATAAGCGGCCACCACTTCATCAAAAGTTACCGCGCGGAAACCGGGGTTGTTTACATCGGGGGAAAGGCTGAGGGTTTTGTTGAGTGGCCCGATGGCACCGGCCACATAACGTTCCGTACTACCGGGATTGGCGGCCAGGAATTCGGCTACTGCTGCTTTGGCACAGTTGGCTGCCGCTACATTTAATTCATAGGCCAGGTCCTGCATTTCATAATCGGCCATGGCAATGAATGTACTGCTGAAGGTATTGGTTTCAATAATATCGGCACCGGCATCCAGGTATTCGCGGTGGATGCCTTTGATGATATTGGGTTGTGTGATGCAAAGCAGGTCATTATTGCCTTTTACATCCGTATGCCAGTTTTTGAAACGCTCACCCCGGTAATCGGCTTCGGTTAATCGATGACGCTGGATCATGGTACCCATGGCCCCGTCAATCACTAAAATGCGTTCTTTCAACGCTTCTCTGATACTCATGCTATACACTATTTATGGGCATGCTTAACCCGTGAATTGCACAATATCAACTATAAACGTAACGGAGAATACGGGCTCATGGCCCTACTGAGTACGTTTATTAGTTCTATTGGGTCATAACAGCATCATGACCGTCAGGCTGAACAATAAACAAATCCACCTGTGCAGAATACAAAGATATGAAAAAAATAAGAAACAGGTCCCCCGGGGAGACCTGTTATAAAATATTGATTATGATTAAATTAAGACTTCTTTTTCCCGCCAATCCGGAAAATGCGGGAGATATTGAATCCGTAGCGGATATCGCCTTTACCCCAGGAGCCAAAAGTTTCATGGATAAAGGTATGTTCATTCATACCGGTGGAATTGGTGAAATGCAGCTGGAATACGTGCCCGCCGGTATTAATGTCTACACCAATGGACAAGGGGTTATAAGTGCCATCAAATTTTTTGGTCTGTATAAAGTATTCTGCATTGATGCTCACTTTCCGGCTGATCCGCTGCCTTGCCAGCAATCCAATGGAAAACAGGTCTTTCGCGCCACCAGTGAGGTTAATGATGCGGTTATAATGCACATAGGTTGGTGATACCTGTATGGAAGTATGTTCATTGAGCTTGCGGGCAATCATCAGCTGGGCAGCATAGTACATGCGGTCTGATGTGGTGACTTTTAATGCCGGATCCATTTTAATATTCCGGTACATCATGGATCCAAGTATACTAACCGATACCGGAATATTACTGGTGCCACTGCTTTGCTGCAATAACCGGTATTTGATAAATCCATCGGTTTCTTTATTGGTGCCGGTCCTGCCAATACCTACCATGAGGTTTTTGGCGATGCCAAAATCAAACCCGATGCGGGCAGAAACAAAATCCAGACCAAAGAGGTCATAAAAACCCAGGTTCAGGGGAGCAAAGCGGTGATTGACGCGGAAATCCATACTGCCTTTTCCCGTAATTTCTACGGTTTGAGCTGTTACCACACGGGTAGAATAAAAAGTGTTGCTAATTCTCTCGGTCTTGTTTTTATCATCGGCAGCACTGGTACTGTCCTGCATTTTAAACAGGTCTACCTGTTGCGCCATACCAGAATAACTGCTCAGTATCAGGCATAAGATGGCCAGGGACCTTTTGAGGAAGATCTTCATATCGGTTTAATTTATATGGAAGTGATAATTACTGGTAAATACAGTCGATATCAACCGAAACTTTTTCTGTTACGGAGGATGCATCAACGCCAAAATCTTTCATCAGCATCGTAAAGCCGGCCCTTGCGGCAGGTTTGCCGCCTTTTACGGTAATGGTACCGGTTACCGTAATGTTTTTGGTAACCCCATGCAGGGTGAGATCACCCTTAACACTCACTTTATACGTACCGTCTTTGCTGAAGTCTACATCTTTCAGGTTCACAATATTGCCCTTGAAATCGGCACGGGGGAACTTGGTGCTCTCCACATACTGATCATTGAAATGCTCCTGCATTTCGGCGTATTTGAACTTAAAGCCCTTCATTAAGAGACTGAAAGTTACCTGTCCGTTGTCTGCTATGCGGCTGGCTACTTCATTATTGATGGCTTTTACATCATCATCGGTAGGGGAAGTAAAAGTGATCTTACCGTTACGGGTGCCAAATATTTTCTGTGCATGGAGGGTAGTGCCTGCCAGCAGTCCCAGTCCTATTATGAGTATTATTTTTTTCATACTATATCCTTGCTTATTTTACCAATACGCCTTCGTTAATCACTACATTGTTGTCTGGTATATAACCGGTACAGATGCCTTTGAATGTAATCACCTGGCCTGCTTTCAGTTCTCCGGGAGGGGTTTTGAAGGTACAGTTGATGACAAAAAAAGGATCATTGGTTTTAAAATTTACGATAACCTGACCATCCTGGTTTGTGGAAACGTCCAAAACTTCTCCGCTGAGCTCAATAGCCTGATCCAGGTACTTGGCATTGGCGGCGTTTTCATCGGTTTTGAATGCATCGAAGAGGGCCTGGGCTGTCATGCTGATACCCTTCTCTGCCGTTACATCCCGATGGGGTTTGGTAAAGATCCGGTAGGCGATATAGCCGCCTGTAACCAGTCCAACAAGCCCCAGGACCAACACAATCTTCATCCATTTTTTCATAATTGCCAGTTTGCGTTCTTACTGCAAATTATGTTTTCATTCCCACATTTATTATTACGAATAAAGGAAACAAAGGTTGCCTGTAGCTTAAAAAAGGATAAAGCCGCTTATTTAACGTATTGTTGAACGGGCAGTCGGTTGGCAATGCTGCGGGCCAGGGTCATTTCATCGGCAAATTCCAGTTCGCCGCCAAAGGCAATACCACGGGCAATGGTGGTGATCCGGCAGGACAGGTGGGCAATTTTTTTCTGGATATAATAGATGGTGGTATCACCCTGGATATTGGGGTTGAGGGCAAAAACCAGCTCTTCGGTTTCTTCTTTTTCGATCCGGTGTACCAGGGATTCAATGGTTAACTGATCGGGACCTATACCATCCAGCGGGGAAATAATGCCGCCCAGTACATGGTAGGATCCATTGAACTGCTGGGTGGTTTCAATGGCAATAACATCGCGGATATTCTCCACCACACAGATCATGCGCTGGTTGCGCATGGAATTGGCACAGATGGAACAGATATCGCCATCGCTTACATTGTGGCAACGCTGACAGAATTTAATATCCCGCCGCATGCGGGCAATGGTTTCACCAAAAAGCTGTACTTCCCCCACTTCCTGTTTCAACAGGTGTAAGACCAGGCGGAGGGCGGTTTTTTTACCGATACCCGGTAATTTGGCGAATTGCGCCACCGCGTTTTCCAGTAAAGCGGAAGGAAGTTGCATACCGCAAAAGTAGGCATTGCCCGGTGCTCCCTGCAACAGGAGCCTGAATTTTTATCAGAGTGCAATGGTGGCTTCGTTATCCCAGTTGCCACGGATGCTGAGCTGGCGGGGTATTTCCCGCACGATTTCAGGCTGTTTTTTCACACCTTTTCTGAAGCTGCCGGTATCCCAGACACCATTGCGGTTTCGATCGAACAGGATGCGCATATCATAGGTGCCGGGCTTGTATAGTTTACGAACCAGCTCGGGGCGGGTCAGCACAAAGGATTCTACCACAATACCACTCTGTACCAACTGCAATACCGGGGCCTTACTGGTATCCAGCCCGGTAAACCGGAAACGGATACTGCCATAATCTGATTCGCGTTTGGTTAAAAAAGCCAGGGTATCGGTTTTACTGAGGTTGTTTCCGGCCGAATCGGTGATGGCGGTTTTGTCCATCACCAACCGGAATGCCGTATTTTCTTTCCAGGGAT
>JAACZQ010000028.1 GCA_009996675.1 Chitinophagaceae bacterium | reverse complement strand
AACTTACTTATTAGTAAGTAAATATTGATAAACACTAAATAAAACCAAGTATGAAACGTTTCTTCGCAACCCTAATCGCCGCAACCATCATCAGCGGTGTTTTTGCCCAGGAAAACCTGCCCCAGGGAACTCTGCACACCACCACCGGCGAAAAAATTGAAGGTCGTATCAAAGACCAGCTCAAAACAAAAGGCACCATTCTGTTTTATACAGCAGATGGCAGTAAAAAAGTTGTTTTCCCTGCTGATGTGCTGGGCTTTACGCTCGGCGGGGTGAATTATATTTCCTATGCCAGTGATTTTTACAAGGAGATCGTAAGCGGTAAAAAATCAGGTTTGTTTCAGCGCGCCACCGATAACAGTGGTAAATTATTATACAATGGTGCCGAAGCAGTAACTGTAACCACTGCCGAGGGAAAATCAGGTGATTTTTACCTGCGTGTGTCCAGTCGCAGTACCCTGGACCTGGTGACCAAAAAGAATTTCAGTGAAGTACTGGGGAATGTATACAAGGATTGTTCAGCCCTGGCTGCTGAAGTAAAAGCTGGTCAGTCTGGTTACGAGCAATTGGCCAAACTGGTAGAGAAATACAATAATTGTCAATAAGCAGCTATCTGTTTTACTAAAGAAGGCGACCATATTGGTCGCCTTCTTTAGTAAAGATATTATGTGTAATTATCGGGTCAGCCGATAAATGAGCAGGGCTGCCCGCTGAATCAATACCGGGAACTGCTTCAGGTTAATGGTTTCCCCGGCAGCATGTGCGCCCTTTCCGGAAGCACCCAGTCCGTCTATGGCGTCTACATATTTTGCAATATAGGAGATATCGCCAGCACCTCTGGAACCGGGATCACCGGCACGGGTGGGCCCGATACCCATATCATTGCTGATCCTGTCGACCACCTGGCGTAGTTGTTCGTTGCCATTGGTTGGCTCCATGGCAGGTATGCCATCATGGAAAGTAATTTTAGCTGAAGTGCCATTCAGGGAACTGTCTGCAATGGCACGCATGCGTTTGCGGGCATTTTCTTTCTGTACTTCCGTCAGAAAACGTAGATCGCCGGTTACCACTACTTTGGGTGATATGATATTGGTCTTTCCGAGCGCTGTTGCCGATGCTTTGGCAGCGTCATAATCCAATTCAGAACCCCCTGCAATCAAACCCGGATTGAATGTGAGGTATTGCTCACCGGAAAGCGACTGACGGAACCGGTCAACAATCCGGGCGGCTTCATAAATGGCGCCATAGCCAACACCCTGACCAAAAACACCGGCCGAGTGCCCGGTTTTGGCAGTTACTTCAAGCAACCAGTCGCTCGAACCCCTTCTGCCGGTGGCAATGGTTTGCAATCCGCTGGCACCTTCAAAACCCAGGGCAATATCAGCCTGCTTAGCTCTCTCAATAAAATCGGCGCGACTTACACTGGTAGGACGGCCTGATTTTTCTTCATCACCGGTGAGGTAAACGGTAATATCTGTTTGTTGTAAGAGATTCAGTTTTTCCAATACCTGCAAAGCGGTAATAATAACAACATCGCCGCCCTTCATATCATTGGCACCCTGTCCTGTTGCGGTGGAATCATTGAGCATGGTAAAGGGCGTGAAGGGCATATCCGGTTCAAAAACCGTATCGAGATGACCAATCAGGAATAATTTTTTCCCTTGTTTGCCCTTGCGGTAGGCAACGAGGTGGCCGGCTCTTTTGAGAGAATCGGGCAGGTTAATCCAGGTAGTTTGTAAACCGGCTTTTTCAAACTCTTTGGCAAAAAGGGCCCCGGTTTTACGTACCCCTTCAATATTGAGGGTTCCGCTGTTGATATTTACTGAGGTTTCCAGCAGTTTAACAGCGGCTGGCATTGCTTTATTGACCTCCAAAAGGATTTGTTTTTCTGTGGCGGATAAACCCTGGGAAAAAATTTTTCCTGCCAGAAGCAACGCAGGAATACAGAACCGTATCTTTTTCATGAAGCAGTTTTGCAAACAAGATAATAAAACTTTATACTGTTCTGCTGCTGTATCAACACATTCCTGCCAAACTAACTACCCGGGCTTTTATAGCGATCAATTGTTATGTGAGCAATATGCTCCCGGTTATTTATGCTGAAAACAAGTAAAAAAAGTCTTTAACAGAATCTTAGTAAACAACAGGCATCTTTTTTGCATCTGAATAAAAAAAACGCTGATGGCCGAATGTTACGCTAAACAAATACAAGCAAACATGAAAACAAAACAAATCATCCTTGCCATGCTCATGATCGTTTCATCAGCATTACTGTTTACCTCCTGTAAGAAATCAGACTCAGCGCAAATGCCCAATGGTAAACAGGAGTTGAGTCTTTACTTAACCGACGGACCCGGCTTTTTTGACCAGGTATTGGTTGATATCAAATCCATACAGGTACTGGTTGACACGACCAAAGACACGCGTAAGAACGATACCTGTAACTGGGATCGTCTGGGTGCTTATATCGGTTCTACCCTGGGTAACCGAAAAGACTCAGGATTGGTATGGACTTCTCTGACCATCAATCCGGGTGTTTATGATATTCTGAAATTGCGTAACGGTGTTGATACCTTACTCGCGGCTACACAGATACCCAAAGGTGCTATCAGACTGATTCGTATTGAAATCGGCACCCGAAATTCTGTTGTGAAAGACAGTGTCTCTTACCCCCTTTACTGGCCTACCAACGCCCCCAATTATATACTCGTGAAGCTGAAGGGGCATGAAACAGAAGAGTATCTGCCCAATCGTTTGCGTCTGTGGCTGGACTTTGATGTAAACCGGTCAATTATCCAGGAACGTGACAATAAATTCTACTTGCGTCCTTTCTTCAACTTCTTTGTTGAGAAGAGAACAGCCAGTGTTTCCGGTAAAGTAGCTCCTAAAGATGCGCAGGCTGTTTTAACCTTGTACAATGGTACGGATACAGCGTATGCATTGCCGAACCGGGAGGGTGAATTTAAGATCCGGGGATTGAAAGACGGTACTTATTCACTGTACATTAATGCCTCCAACGGGTACCAGGATACTACCTATAATAATATTGTAGTGGCTGCCCCCAAGAATACATCGGTTGGTTTCATACAACTGCACAAATAGTTTTATAGGTTTTACAGAGCAAGGGTTATGAGGGAGCTTCGGCTCCCTCTTTTTTTGTCCCGGGTAGAATAAATTATGGCTGAATCAGCAGAAAAGTTGAATTTTGAAACATACTGCTTAATTCTGAACCCTTATGGCAACCAAACGTAAAGCCGCGATCGGATTTATTTTCATTACGCTTTTAATAGATATTACGGGGCTGGGGTTGATTATCCCGGTGGTTCCCAAACTCATTGAAGACCTGCTGGGAACAACCGATGTAAGCAAAGCATCGCAGTATGGAGGCTGGTTAACTTTTGCCTATGCCTTCACCCAGTTTCTTTTTGCACCCGTATTGGGGAACCTGAGTGACAAATACGGACGCAGACCAGTGCTGTTATTCTCCTTACTGGGTTTTGGTATTGATTACCTGTTTGTTTCTTTCGCACCTTCTATTGGATGGTTATTTGTTGGCCGTGTTATTGCAGGTATTACCGGAGCCAGTTTTACAACTGCTTCAGCTTATATAGCCGATATCAGTACCGCAGAAAACCGGGCACAGAATTTTGGTATGATTGGTGCTGCCTTCGGGCTGGGTTTTATCATTGGCCCAACCCTGGGTGGTTTACTGGGGGAACTGGGGGCACGCGTTCCTTTTTTCGTAGCAGCTGGACTGGCATTACTGAATGCGGCTTACGGTTATTTTGTTTTACCAGAATCATTGGCACAGGAGCACAGAAGACCTTTTGAATGGCGAAGGGCCAACCCGCTGGGGTCACTGCTTCAACTTAAAAAATATCCTACGGTTTCAGGTCTGATTATTTCACTGATCCTGGTTTATATCGCCGGTCATGCTGTACAGAGCAACTGGAGTTTTTTCAATATCGAACGATTTCAGTGGAGTCCAAAAATGATTGGTATTTCACTGGGTATTGTTGGCTTGCTGGTTGGGTTGGTACAGGGTGGGTTGATCAGGATTGTAAACCCCAGGCTGGGTAATGAACGTAGTGTGTATATCGGCTTGGGTTTGTATGCGCTGGGTTTATTGTTGTTTGCCTTTGCTACTGCCAGCTGGATGATGTTTGTTTTCCTGATTCCTTATTGCCTGGGCGGTATTGCCGGGCCGGCCTTGCAATCCATTATTTCGGGCCATGTGCCACCCAATGAACAGGGAGAATTGCAGGGGGCTTTAACCAGCTTGATGAGCGCTACTTCCATCATTGGTCCGCCCGTGATGACAAATTTATTTGCCTGGTTTACCAAAAAAGAAGCCCCGGTGTATTTTCCCGGAGCTGCTTTCTTTTTGGGTGCTTTGTTAATGATGCTGAGTACTTATCTGGCTTACCGGACTTTGAAAACCGAGAAAGCCTGATCAGTCTTCCAGTTCCACAATCATTTCTATTTCTACAGCCATATTCATGGGAAGTGCGTTCATGCCAACTGCACTGCGGGCATGTTTGCCTTTTTCGCCAAAGATGGCTACCATGAGATCTGAAAAGCCATTGATGACTTTGGGTTGATCAGCAAAAGATTCGGTGCAATTGACCATACCCAGCACTTTCACTATCCGTTTTACTTTATTCAAATCACCAACCGCAGCTTTGAGTGTGGTCAATAAGCCAATACCCGTTTGCCGCGCGGCAGCATATCCTTCCTCAATGGTAAGATCACGCCCCAGTTTACCGGTGATATAACTGCCATCTGCCTTGGCTGGTCCGTGACCGGACAAAAATACCAGGTTCCCGGTTTTGACATATTTCACATAATTGGCAACCGGGGCTGAAGGAGCAGGTAAACTAATGCCCAGTTCCCTGATTTTGTTTTCCGGATTTTGTGCCATCAATCCCTGAACAGTACAAAACAGGCCGATCAAGCATAAGAAGTGTTTCATCTGTATTATTTTACTTGTGAGGTAAACCAGCTGTTCCTTATTTTTTTCATGTTATCCGTTACAGTTTTTCCCGACTGTTCAAAAGGAACCAGTGTTAATAAGGCATTCTCCTGTAAAGTTACCTGTGTGGTATTTTCCTTGCCACGATGTTTGTAGGTGACTTTTACCAGGTCTCCCGGCTTTTTCTGATCAATATAGGCATTGATGTCTGCGGTGGTTTTTACCACTGTTTCATCCAGCTTCAATATTTCATCCTGTATATCCAGTCCGGCCAGGTATGCAGCTGTACCGCGCTGGGTATTGGAAGTAATAACCAGTTTGTCCTGGTCATTTTTACTTGCCATAAGACCGATGCTGGCTTTTCCTTCATTTGCTTTTTTCAGGTCATAGCCCGCTTGTGCAAACAGGGAACCATAATCAATGCTTTCGTGTCCGCGGATATATTTGGTGAAAAATTGTTCTGCAAAACCTGCATCGGTAATGCCGGCCAGTGTTTCCTGCATAGTGGTAATGGTATATGGAATTTCTTTTTTACCGAACCGCTTCCACATCGCCTGCATATACGCATCCAGTGTTTTACCGTACCTGGTTTGTAATTCCAGATCCAGTGCCAAAGCCAGCGCAGCGCCATAGGTATAATAAGAAGTAAACATATTGCTGTAATTGTTTTTATCGATGGATACAGATGCATCTACAAATACAGCGTGGTTGCTGGCGTATATGGGTGAATAGAACTTAGCGCCCGGGGTATTGGTTTTGGTATTCACCAATCCGCTCATAGTCATCAGTTGGTTTTGCTCTGCTTTCAAACCGGCACGGGCCAGTAATAATTCGCCGTAGTATTGGGTAAAACCTTCTGCAAACCACAGTTCATTACTCATATTGCTTTTCTCGAAATTGAAGGGCTCCAGTGTTTTGGGGCGTATTCTTTCTACATTCCAGTTGTGGAAATACTCATGGGCAGTTACACCCATTAAACGGGCGGGGTTAAAGGTTTGCATGGTGCTGCTGATCATGGTGGAATTGCGGTGTTCCATACCATCGCCGTATACAAAAGGGTTGGCGCTCATGAGAAAAGTATAAGTGCTGTTGGCATAATCCGGAAATTCGCCATATACCGCATACGCTTCCGATACAATCTTGCGCGTTCTTTCTGCCAGGTTATCTACCTGCTCGGCACTTGCATCTGCTTCCAGGGCAATACGAATCGTATATTCCTTTCCATCAACATTACGCATGGTCCAATCCCTGATGAAGAGGTCACCTATCTTGGTGGGGCTGTCCATGAAATATTGCAAACCGGGTGCAGTAAATGTATTGGGTTTGGCAGTAGGGTATAACTGTGTGGCAATTTTTCCTTTGTTTCCGGCAGGAATATTGAAAGTGATTTCAATGGGTGCTTTATCCATTCCCTTCACCCACATAAAACAAGCGGGCATGTTCAGGTGAATGGATTCAGGATCAATACCTGCATAGGTTCCATCGGCATAATTGGCATATAAAGTATAGGTAACTGTAACGGTTCCGTTGTGTTTAGGTACTTCATATACATCACCGTCGATCCGGTTAATGACTAATTTTTTGCCTTGTTGATCGGTAGCACTAACATCATACACGTTTTTACCAAATTCGTGTGTTGCATAGCGGCCCGGGGAAGATCTGCTCATCCTGAAAACAGCAGGCTGGGCGGGTAATTTTTCAGCAGTTACGCTGATGCTGGCTTCATGGTGTATGGCATTGTTAAAAGATACCTGGTAGCGGATCTGCTGGCTGTAACCCGTACATACCAGCAACAGCAAAAAAGAACAACAAAAGAGGGATTTCATGTCTGAATGGTTTACTTGAATCTGTTAAAGCTAAGATAGTATTTACGTATCTCATTGATAGTTAGGCATCAAATCGCTGCTCTGACAGTATTTTGTTAATAATAGCAGATAAGTTGGTGGGGGAGGTGTTTACACGTACCTTTGCCCCTTTATTTACCATTTTACAATTTAAGAAATGAACACACAAATTCAGGGAACTGTAAAGTTCTTCAATGAGGAAAAGGGTTTTGGTTTTATCAAGCACGATGATTCCAGCAAAGAAACTTTCGTGCATGCAAACGGTCTGGTTGATCAGATCGAAGCAAACGACAAAGTGATCTTTGATATCGTTGACGGTCGTAAAGGCCCCAACGCTGTAAATGTGAAGCGTATCGGTTAATCATCCGATCAATCATAGTTACCAGGCCATCTGTTCAAACAGGTGGCCTGTTTTTTTTTGGGTATTTACATGCATTTAAGCCCCTCCCCGCCGCAGTATTTACTATATTTGTCGCCTTAAATAATCATGTCCGTCTATGTCAGCCCTGATGCAGCAACTCAACGAAACAGCAGCTTATATTCGTTCACAGGTTTCCGGCTCTGCCGCTATTGGAATCATCCTGGGCAGTGGCCTGGGTAATCTGTCCAAAGAAATTATAACAGAAAAAGAAATTCCCTATCAGGATATACCGCATTTCCCGGTTAGTACTGTAGAAGGCCATAAAGGCAAACTGATCCTGGGGTCGCTGGGTGGCAAACCGGTATGGGTGATGGCCGGACGTTTTCATTATTATGAAGGATATACACCGGCACAGGTTGCTTACCCTGTTCGGGTGATGCATATGCTGGGGGTACAAACCCTGTTATTGTCCAATGCAGCCGGTGGGGTTAAAACCGGCATGAAAGTGGGCGACCTGATGATCATCAATGACCATATCAGCTTTTTCACCGAAAACCCCTTGCTGGGCAGGAATGAAGAAGCCCTGGGTACCCGTTTTCCCGACATGAGCGAACCCTATAGCCGCGATTTGATCAACCGGATGAAGCAGATAGCAGCCACGCATAATATTCCCCTGCAGGAGGGGGTTTATACCGGTGTAACAGGCCCTACCTTCGAAACCCGTGCCGAATACCGGCTGATTCATGCTTTGGGTGGCGATGCTGTAGGTATGAGCACTGTACAGGAAACCATTGCTGCCGTTCATTGCGGAATGAAAGTATTTGCCATGAGTGTGATCACCGATATCGGTATCCGCGAAGAAGAAAATACCATTACCCATGAGGAAGTGCTTCAGGCTGCACGGGATGCTGAGCCAAAACTCACCCTGCTCTTCCGTGAAATGGTGCAATCACTCTAAAGATTCTCTTTTAACGTACTGCAAACATGGCTTTCCACGTATCTTGCAGTACTTTAACGGATATGCGTTTACATCGGTCTTACCTTTTATGGTTCCTGCTCCTGATTCCATTTGCTGAACTGGCTGCCCAGGGCAATTTATCTGGTACCCGCCGGCCGGGACAGAGCAATACCGGTATTGCCTACGATAGCCAGGGACGCCCCATACGCCGTGATGGGAAAAATGATTCCCTGCAAACCCGCAACAGCCTGGCCGATTCTATTACCATTTTTTACCGTTATTTCGATTCAACCCGTATCCGCAGGCTGGATTCTTCCCTCAATGATTTTTCCAAATGGTTCCCCCTGCCTTATGATTACCATACCCTGGGTAATTATGGCACAGCCGCACAATCCCTGCTGTTTACGCCTTTTATGAAACCCGGATTCGATGCCGGATTTCATCAGTATGATATTTATAAGTTCACCAATGAGAATACCCGGTTTTTTGAAACTACCCGTCCATATACCGAACTGGCATATATACTTGGCGCGAAAGCAGAACAACTGATCAATATCGTACATACACAGAACCGGAAAGACCGGTTTAACTTTTCCATTGAGTACCGGTTCAGCAATGCACCCGGACAAACCAAAAACCAGAATGCGAGTCACAATAACTTCCGCTTTACCTCGCATTACCGTTCCCCCAACCGGAAATATGAACTGTTTCTGATCTTTTTATCCAATAAAGTGGCATCAGCCGAGAGTGGTGGTCTGCGGAATGTAAAACTGCTCGACAGTCTCTCCCTGAATGACCCCTATGAACTGGAAACACGTTTGGGCAAATCGGGTGCGTTAACCCGAAACCCGTTCAATACATCTATTAATACCGGTAACCTGTATCAGGAAACGGGTTTCCTGTTCCGGCATCACCTTGATTTTGGTAGCAAGGATTCACTGGTAACAGACTCTACCACCTACCGTATTTTTTATCCCCGCTTTCGCATCGAACATACGTTGCGTATTAACAGTAACAGTTACTGGTTCTTTGATAATTTCCCCGATTCAGCACGTTACCGGCAATACTTCAATAAAACCATACATACCCCCGATACCATCAGTTATAAGGATGCCTGGACAGATATTACCAATGAATTCAGCCTGCTGAGTTTTCCGGATAAGAAAAACCAGAGTCAGTTTCTGAAAGCAGGTATTGCACTGCAAAATCTAACTGGTCGGTTCGATACAGTATTGCGTAAGTCGTTCTACAATCTTTACGCGATTGGCGAGTACCGCAACCGAACCCGTAACCAGCTATGGGATATGGAAGCCAAAGCCAGTCTGTATCTGAATGGGTGGAATGCGGGCGATTATGAAGCATATATCAGCCTGCAGCGCATGCTCGGGAAAAAAGCGGGTTACCTGAATATCGGCTTCCAGAACGTAAATCGTTCACCCTCTTTTGTATTTGATCCGATGAGCCGTTTCCCGATTCAGAACAGGACCAATTACAGGAAGGAAAACCTCATTCGCTTTTTTGCGAATTATGTCAATCCACGCAGTGGCTGGAAATTGGGGGCTGAATATTTTGCAGTTAATAATTACCTGTACTTCGACAGTTTCTTTTCAGCCAAACAGGAAGCTACACTCTTCAATGTATTACACCTGAGTGCCGAGAAAAAAATCCGTCTCAGCAGACATTGGAACTGGTATGCCGAGTTTCATGTGCAGCAAACAACCGGACAACCGCCGGTAAACCTGCCATTTTTCCTCACACGGCAGCGTATTGCGTTTGAAGGAAATTTCTATACCAACCTGTTTATATCAACCGGTCTGGAAATCCGTTACAATACTCCTTATAAAGCAGACAGCTATTCGCCTTTTGTGGGACGTTATTTTTACCAGAATACCGAGACCATCAGCAACCGGCCAGATATTCATGCTTTCCTGCATTTCCGCATCAAAAGCTTCAAAGGCTTTTTGCGTGTTGAAAACCTGAATACGCTGAACCCCCGTAAAGGGTTTGAATTCAGCAAATTGAATATGGTTTCGGGACTCTACCCAAATAATGGCTTGTGGATGCGCTTTGGTATCTGGTGGAATTTTGTGAATTAACCATTTAACAGATTTTTTTACCTGTTCTTTACTGTTTTTATATCTTTGTCATATGTCCAGGCGAATACTCACCGGTCTTATTGCCATCATCTACCTTGCATTCAGCAGTGGGGTGGTTATGAGTATTCACTATTGTATGGGCAAACTGAGCAGTGTTAGCTTTGATCCCATTGCGGGTAGTACCTGTATCTGTGGTATGCCCAAGGATGATAGCAATAAAAAAACCTGTTGCAAGACGGAATACAAAGTGGTTAAAATGGAAGACAGCCATAAAGCCGCTTATGCCAGTCTGCAGGTGCAAACCCCGGTTTCCATACTGCCCGTTACCCTGAACTTATTGCAGCAACCAACCCTGGTTAATGCTGAAAGTATCCCCACTTATATCCATGGGCCGCCATTACTGTCCCAACAGGATACTTACCTGCGTAATTGTGTTTTCCGAATCTGATACCCATCCCCGGGTATAAAGTTTTTATCCGAATGGATATGACTCATTGTATCGGTATATGAACCGATACAGCATTTGTACTATTATTTATTGACAGATTCAAACACATCATTATGAAATACGCATCTATCATCGCTTTCTTTGGATTTTTATTCATTTCCCTGAATACCCAGGCACAAACCAAAACCGCAGTACTGAAAACCGAGACCATTAAAGTATGGGGTAACTGTGGTATGTGTAAAAGCACCATTGAAAAAGCTGCCCGTAATGCCGGTGCTGCTTTTGCACTGTGGAACGAAAATTCCAAGGAACTCAAAGTAAAATACGCAGCCAAGAAAACCAGCAACAACGCCATTCAGCAGAAAATTGCCAATGCTGGTTACGATACACAGGACCTCACCGCCAGTGACGAAGCTTATAAGAACCTGCATGAGTGCTGTCAGTATGAAAGAAAAGCGACCAAAGACGGTAAAGAAAAAACCGTAGCTAAAAACGAAGGAAAAGACTGTTGCAGCAAAGACAATGGTCAGTGCAGCCACTAATTAATCAACGCATCAACTGTCCTGCGCTGAGCAGGACAGTTTATTTCATCTTTAAATACAGACTCATGAAAAAAATACTTGTCATCATATTCGTATTCTCCACGCTGATGGCGAATGCTCAATTGAAAAAAGCCAATCTTAAAGCAAGTGGACTTACCTGTGCCATGTGTTCCAAAGCCATTTACAAAGCTATTACAGCCATCCCTTTTGTGGATAAAGTGGATGTTGATATTGAAAAATCAACTTATGCAATTGCCTTTAAGCAGGGACTGGCTGTAGTACCCGATGCATTGGCCCGTGCTGTAGTGGATGCTGGTTTCTCTGTAGCTAAACTGGATATTACGGCTGATTTGGGCAATGTAGCCGTTAAAAAAGGAACAAAGATCAACCTGGGAGATCAGCAATGGTTCTTTGTGAATGCAGCCGATGCCAGTCAGGGTGGTGAACAAACATTCACCATCATCGATAAGCAGTTTGTTTCCAAAGACCAGTTTAAAAAATATAGCACCGGCCTGGCTGCTGCGGTTAAAACCTATGCCACAGGTTTAGACAATGGCAAGCGATTGTATCATGTAACCCTTTAGGATCATTAAAAACCTTTTATGAAAAAAATGTTGATGTTGTGCTGCCTGATGGCCGCGGGTCATTTGCAGGCACAGGAGTTATATGTTTTTACCGAACCGGCCAGTAATATGCCAGCGCGATCACTGGGAGTTAAACAATCTGCCAAGCTGATTCGCAGCAATCCGCTCAACCGGAATGAAAGTCGCCATACTACAGAACTGATGCTTGGTGCCAACCGTAACCTGATGTTGCATGGGGCAGTTACATTTTCAGATATGTATACCAGCAGTACGCGATTCGAAAGTGTACGAGCCTATGCCAAGTACCGGTTCTATACTTCCGATGGGATGTACAGCCATTTTCGCCTGGCGGCTTTTGCCGAAGCGGCACACAGCAGAAATCCCGGTGCTTTTGATGAGATCAGCCTGGAGGGTGACCAGAGTGGCGCCCAGGTGGGATTGATTGCTACGCAGTTGTTACACAAGCTGGCTTTGTCCACCAGTATCAGCTATACCGAAGTATTGGGGCAGGGGCGCTGGGATAAGGCTTTCCCACAAACCAGGCCCTACAAGGCATTTAATTACAGCCTTTCAGGCGGATATCTGATTCTGCCCAGGAAATACACCAGTTACGGGCAAACCAACTTCAATGTGTATGTGGAATTACTGGGTCAGCAGACCACAGATCTGAAAAAGTATGCGTTAGACCTCGCCCCGGCTGCGCAATTGATCTTCAATAGCCAGGCGAAACTGAACCTGGGGTATCGTTTCCAGTTGGATGGCAATATGAACCGTATGGCCAACCGGAGCTGGTTACTGAGTTTTGAGTGGTTATTCCTCAATGTCCTTAAATAATCCTTTCGAATCGTATGGCTGCCGGACTTTGCTTATCTTTACGCAAATGCGCAAACCGGTAGCCATATTATTTGCAGCGATCTATCTTTTCGGTACTACCGAAGCCAGTCAGCTGCTTAAATTGCCGGTACTGGTACAGCATTATGTTGAGCATAAAACACTCAACAAGTCCATTACATTTGCCCGTTTCCTCGAAATGCATTACCTGGGTAAAGATGAACCCGATAACGATCATCAGCGCGATATGCAGCTGCCTTTCAAAACCATTGATGCCTGCTGCATGATTGCTGTGAACAGCCTCCCGCCGCAACGCGTACAAATAACTGTTGTGGAAATACCGGAAATACCTGTGCATAAGACTGCAACCAATGATGCATTCCGGCATCTGTATAGCCCCGGTTCTGTGTTCCAGCCTCCCCGGTTGGCTTAATTCCCTCCTGACTCATAGGCCTTTCCCGGCGCAACGGGAAGATTGGCCGATTGTGTTTTGTGTTTGCACAAAACCAGTGTATTTTGATTGTAAATATCTAATTCATATCAACGCATGTTAAATGCTATTATTCAGTTTTCCATCCGGAATAAACTGATTGTGGGGTTAATGGTCATCGGACTGGTCATCTGGGGTGCCCTGGATATTACCCGTCTGCCCATTGATGCAGTACCCGATATCACCAATAACCAGGTACTGATCATTACAACAGCTCCCAATCTGGGCGCACCGGATGTTGAACGTTTTATTACTGCTCCCATTGAACAGGTTACCCGCAATGTACAGGGTATTCAGGAGCAAAGAAGTTTCTCCCGTTTTGGTTTGAGTCTGGTGACCATTGTCTTCGACGATGCCACCGATGTGTACTGGGCAAGGAATCAGATCAGTGAACGGTTAACACAGGCCAGGCAAATGATCCCGGAAGGTATGGGTACGCCTGAACTCGGACCGGTCAGTACAGGATTGGGTGAGATTTTCCAGTATGTGGTAAAACCCAAACCTGGTTATGAAGGCAAATTTGATCTCAAAGAACTCAGAACCATCCAGGACTGGATTGTACGCAGGCAATTGCTGGGTACACCCGGTGTGGCAGATGTAAGCAGTTTTGGCGGCGCACTCAAACAATATGAAGTGGCTGTGAATACCGACAAACTGCGCAGTTTACAGGTAACCATTGGTGATGTTTTTGAAGCGTTGCGCAGGAATAACCAGAATACCGGCGGTGCATATATCGAAAAGGGCCCTACGGTATTGTTCATCCGCACCGAAGGGTTGGTAAAAAGTCTGGAAGATATAGGTAGTATTGTTGTCAAACGTGTGAATGGCGGGATACCGGTACTGGTTAGAGATGTGGCCGACGTACGCATGGGTGAAGCCATTCGCTTTGGTTCCATGGTATATAATACGGAAGGGGAGGTGGCTGGCGCTGTTGTGATGATGCTCAAAGGAGAAAACAGCAACAAAGTAATCCGCAATATCAAGGATAAAATAAAGTCAATAGAAAAATCATTGCCTGAAGGGGTAATGATTGAAGCCTTCCTGGATCGTACAAAAATGGTTAACAATGCCATTGGTACGGTTGAAAAAAACCTGATGGAAGGAGCGCTGATTGTGATATTCGTATTGGTGCTTTTCCTGGGTAATTTCAGAGCCGGTTTTATTGTGGCATCTGTGATTCCGCTCTCCATGCTTTTTGCCGTGATCATGATGAATATTTTTCACGTGAGCGGTAACCTGATGAGTCTGGGTGCGCTTGATTTTGGGCTATTGGTAGACGGTGCCGTGATTATTGTTGAGGCAGTCATGCACCGGATGTCCATGACCAACGGGTGGCTCAAAGGAAGCCGTTTATCGCAACAGGAAATGAACCAGGTAGTGGGACAGGCTTCGGGTAAAATGATGAATGCAGCGGTATTCGGACAGATCATCATCCTGATAGTATACTTACCCATCCTCACGTTGCGGGGTATTGAAGGGAAAATGTTTGGTCCTATGGCACAAACAGTCTCTTTTGCTATTATAGGTGCTTTCCTGCTTTCGCTTACCTATGTGCCCATGATGAGCGCATTGATGTTAAGTAAGAAGATAGGTCATGATAAGAATCTATCAGACCGAATGATGGATAAAATACAGCAGTTGTATGCGCCATTATTGAAAAAAGCCATTGCCGGACCCAAATGGATTATTGGCACATCGGTTTTGGTATTTGCCCTGGCATTATGGGTGCTGACCACACTGGGTGGTGAATTTATTCCCAAACTGGAAGAGGGAGATTTTGCGGTAGATACCCGTGCGCTTTCCGGTTCTTCGCTTACCCATACCATTGATGTAACACAGAAAACATCAAAAATATTACTGGATAAATTTCCGGAAGTACAAAAAGTGGTAACCAAAATTGGTTCCGGTGAAATACCCACCGATCCCATGCCCATGGATGCGGCAGACATGATGGTTATTCTGAAGGATAAGAAAGAATGGAAATCTGCAAAAACTTTCGATGAACTCGCGGAGAAAATGAGTGTGGCATTACAGGATGTTCCCGGGGCATCAACCGGTTTCCAGTTCCCGGTACAAATGCGGTTTAATGAACTCATGACCGGTGCGCGACAGGATGTAGTGTGTAAGATATTTGGAGAAGATCTCGATAGTCTGGCTTCCTTCGCTGCGCAACTGGGTACCATTGTGAATACAGTAGAAGGTGCACGTGATTTATACGTAGAAACAGTTACAGGTATACCACAAATGGTGGTTAATTATAAACGGGAAGCCATTGCCCGTTATGGTGCGAGCATTAGCGATATAAACAATGCAGTGCAATCGGCCTATGCTGGTGCGGGAGCAGGCGTAGTCTTTGAAGGAGATCGGAGGTTTGATTTGGTTGTGCGACTGAATCAGGAACAGAAACAGAATATAGCCAATATACAGAACCTCATGGTTGGGCTTCCCGATGGACACCAGGTACCATTGAATGTACTGGCAGATATTCAATTACAGGATGGCCCTTACCAGATACAGCGGGAAGATGCGCAGCGCAGGATTACCATCGGTTTCAACGTACGTGGCCGCGATGTGCAAACCATTGTGGAAGAACTCCAGCAAAAAGTAGTCAAGCAAATGAAGTTTCCCTCTGGTTACTATATTACATACGGCGGACAGTTTGAAAATCTGCAGCATGCCACACGCAGGCTGAGTATTGCTGTTCCGGCCGCACTTTTGCTGATATTCCTGATGCTATTCTTCGCTTTTCACAAATTGCGGTATTGCCTGCTGATATTCTCTGCCATTCCGCTTTCTGCCATCGGCGGGGTATTTGGTTTGTGGATCAGGGATATGCCATTTAGTATTTCGGCAGGTGTTGGATTTATTGCCCTCTTCGGCGTGGCAGTATTGAATGGTATTGTATTGATTACAGAGATGAACCGACTGCGTACCGAAACACCGGATATGAGTATTAGAGACGTGATCTTGCAGGCTACAGAAACCAGGCTTCGCCCCGTATTAATGACCGCTTCCGTTGCTTCCCTGGGCTTTCTGCCCATGGCCCTCAGTAATGGCGCCGGTGCAGAAGTACAGCGGCCATTAGCTACAGTTGTGATTGCCGGTTTGTTATCGGCTACACTGCTTACACTGTTTGTATTGCCGGTTCTGTATATGTTATTTGAAAAAAGCAAACCTGTTATGCCCATGAAAACCGCTGCCGTTCTTATCCTGTCGCTTTGTTCCATGTCGGCCATGGCACAAATGCCGGCACGTAAAGTTAAACTGGATGACCTGCTGCAATTGGCAGAAACGCAAACAGCAACTATCCGGGTGCATACCTTGCAGGAGCAATATTATGCTGCATTGCAGAAGACGGCCCGGGATATACCCAAGACACAGCTGATTACTGAACTGGGTAATTATAATAGTTTCAATTTCGACAGTCGTATATCACTGCTGCAATCATTTCCGTCCGGTAAACTGTACCAGAAACAACAGTCAGTACTGGATGCTTATTTCGGCACAGCACAGTCTCAAACAGCTGTACAGAAAGCCGTGGTCAGAAAAATGGTACAGGAGCTGTATACTGAGTTGCAATACCGGATAGCTGTGAAGGAGTTGCTGATCAGGGCAGATAGCATTTATGGCAATTATCAAAAAATAGCAGCACTTCGTTTTTCAAAAGGAGAGTCCAATCTGCTGGAAAAAACATCCCTTGATAACCAGGCACAGCAAAACAAAGTAATGCTGGATATGAATGAATCGGATATCCGGTCAGCACAACTTCAGTTGAGTGTATTACTGCAAATAAACTGGTTGCCCGAAGCGCAGGAATTGTTGGGGGCAGATCAGAAATTGTACGACACGGCCAGGATCAGTCAGCACCCTTCCCTGCAATTGCAAAAGCAACAGGAAGCTTTGGCGTCTGCCGAAACAGCACTCATCAGGGCAAGGCTGAAGCCCGACTGGACAGTGGGGTACAATAATCAATCACTGATGGGTTGGATGAGTTATAAAGATCGCACCGAAAAATACTTCAATGCGGCGAATCGCTTTAGTTCGGCTACAATAGGAATGGCGTTTCCTTTGTTTAATAAAGCCGGTAAAGCCAAAGTAGTAGCAGCACAAAAGCAGGAAGAAGTAGCTAAAGCAGCAACTGATCTGACAGCCAACACCTTGCGGAACCAGATGGAAAGATGGTTACAGCAAAGGGGCAAATTCAATGAAGCCGTGCAGTATTACCGGACCAATGGCCTGCGCCAGTCTGAAGTTATTATGGTGAATGCCAACCTGAATTATCGGAATGGGCAGATCAATTATATTGAATGGGGTGCTCTTCTGACACAGGCGCTTGGTATACAGGCCCAATACCTTGAAGCACTTCGCTCCCGTAAACTGGCGGAAGTAGAACTGGATTATTTATTACAAAACAATTGATAAGCATAGATATGAAACCATATACATTATTTGTTGCGCTCACATGTCTGCTGTTTGCATGCAAGGGAGGCAATGATACTACTGAGAAAAAAGATGATCACACAAATCTTGCGGAAGAGATTGTGGAATTAACGCCCCAGCAATTACAGCACGCAGATCTGCAGGTAGGAGTGCCCACGGTAAGGAATATGCATGCGACCATTAAGGTAAACGGACAGGTAGATGTTCCACCACAAAGTATGATTTCGGTGAGTTTTCCTTTGGGCGGATACCTGAAGAGTTCACACCTCTTACCGGGCATGGGTGTTAAAAAAGGTGAAGTGATTGCTACGCTGGAAGACCAGAGTTATGTACAGCTACAGCAGGATTACCTGGTGGCAAGGGCGAGAATGGAATTTCTGACTGCTGACTTGCAGCGCCAGAAAGACCTGAGTGAGCAGGAAGCGGCGAGTAAAAAAATATACCAGCAGGCACAGGCAGATTTTAAGACGCAGCAGGTACTCATTCGTTCATACGAGGAAAAGCTGCGGATCGTTGGTGTTGACCCCGATAAACTGAGTGTAAATAATATATCCAGAACTGTAAACCTTCGTTCACCCATCAATGGTTATGTAACGAAAGTGAATGTGAACATTGGTAAATACGTAAACCCGTCTGATGTATTATTCGAACTCGTAGACCCCGATGATATCCATGCGGCATTAACGGTTTTTGAAAAAGATATCATGCATATCAAAAAAGGCATGACCGCTAAAGTATCACTGGCTGATGATCCCAAAAAACAATTTGAAGTAGATGTTATACTCGTCACCCGGAATGTGGATGAGAGCCGTAGCGGACTGGTGCATTGTCACTTTGAACACTCCAGCCATGATTTGCTGCCTGGCATGTTTTTGAATGGGGTATTTGAACTGGATAACCAGAAAGTAATAGCTGTGCCTAATGATGCTGTTGTGCGATTTGCAGGTAAACACTATGTGTTTGTAGCCAAAGACAGTTCACATTTTGAGATGAAGGAAGTGGAAACCGGACTGGAGCAGGATGGATGGATAGAAATCAAGGAAAATGCAAAAACGCCTTGGTCAGCACAACAGCTGGTGTTGAAGAATGCCTATACATTGTTGGGTAAGCTGAAGAATAAGGCGGAAGAATAGCTATTGGATAACTTATTGCATAAATAAAAGGCATCATGTTTTTATGATGCCTTTTATTTATGATTCTTTATGGAGCCATACTACTTTCTGGTTGGAAGCATGCGGTGCACTCAGGATAGATCCATATAACTCAGGTCTTCTGGCCTGTAAATAACGGTAGCCACCTGCCAGTGTTAACTTTTCAGGAATCAAAGTCGCAATTGCAATATCATCTCCCAGTGTTCTGCATTCTGATAAAATATCGCCAAATGGATCTATAATCATGGAACATCCGTTTTTCAGCTGATCATCATCCATGCCTATGGGATTTGAAAAAATGCTATATACAGCATTGTCATACGATCTTGCCGGAAGCCATTTCATGAGCCAATCCCGTCCCTTCATACCGTCAAATTCAAGTCTGAGTAAGGTTGGGTTATTTACTCTGTCTTCCCACAACGTTGCATCGACAAATCCGGCACCTGGTCTAGTGGAAGGGGTGCACATCGTTACATGCGGCATAAAAATGATGTCAGCACCCAATAACTTAGTAGCTCTCACATTTTCAATGATGTTGTTATCGTAACAAATCAGTATGCCGCATTTCCAGCCATCAATATCAAAAACACAATATTCATTTCCTGGCCGGATATGCGGGTTGATAAAAGGGTGAAGTTTCCGATATTTTGCTCTTAGGCCAGTGGCATCAACACAAACATAGCCTTTGAAAATTTCATTATTTTCGTCCCTTTCAAATAGTCCGGCCAGTATTATGATATTATGCTTTTGGGCAATTAATATTAACTGCTGAACGCTTGGGCCGTCTGGAATTGGCTCGGCAATAGCTAATAATTCTTCTTTCGATAATTTCCTGGCGAATGAATAACCAGTAATAGAACATTCATGAAAACAAACGACTCTTGCTCCCTGCTGTGCTGCCTTTTCGCTTAATTTTTCAATAACAGAAAGGTTATACGCTTTGTCCCCACTTCTATTCTCGAATTGAGCGGTTGCAATTGTGATAGGGTTCATATTTTAAGGTTATGGATATAAAAGATACTGCTTTCTCATCACTTTATATGCAGATAATCCCGGTTCCCAGGATTTCCGGATATCTTCTTCGGATACGCCATCCATAATCTGCTTGCGGAAATCGGCTACGCCAATGAGTTTTTCAATCACGCCCATCGCTTTGCTTTGCTTCGAATCAAAAAACTTCTCTTTGTGCGGGTAGGCCTTGTACAGTTCGATCATCCAGCTGATATTGATCTTTTTGCTTTTATATAATTTGCTTACATCGTATTGCCGTAAGTCCAGGCCATAACAAACCCGGTTCATGTGCAAAGGACTTTCCGACATGCCTTTCAGGCTTACCGGGGTAAAATGAAAAGGGTATACGGTAGAATCCAGATCGGGATTACCCAACACCGTGAAAGGTATATAAGTGCCGCGGCCCTGGCTGATGATGGTTCCTTCAAACAAGCAAAGGGAAGGATATAACATGATTGATTGTTGTGTGTTGAGATTGGGGGAAGCGCCGCCGGTAGGCAGGGTATACAACATATCATGTGTATAGTTGGCTACTTTTATAATATTGAGTTTGCATTGCAGCTTATTGGATAACCATCCCTGTCCGTTTGCCATCTGCGCAAATTCGCCAACCGTCATGCCATGCGTTACCGGAATGGGAAACATACCAATACCAGACTTGAACTGCATATCCAGCACAGGACCATCAATCAGGTGACCATTGGGATTGGGACGGTCGAGAATCATTAATTCCTTATTGTTTTCTGCACAGGATTCCATTAAGCGAACAAGTGCGTTAATCGTGGTAAAGAAGCGGCATCCCATATCCTGGATATCATAGATCATTACATCAACATCAGCGAGATCAGCAGCGGAGGGTTTGTTCTTGCCATTACCATACAGCGAAATCACCGGTATACCTGTTGCCGGATCCACTTCATCACCTACTTTATCGCCATTACTGGCATTGCCACGAAAACCATGTTCGGGGCCGAATACTTTCACAATGCGGATACCCCTTTTCAGTAAACTGTCAACCAGGTGTGTTTTACCGATAACACTGGTAGGGTTGGCCAGTATAGCCACCCGTTTATTTTGTAACTGCGCAATGTATTTCTCTGTTTGTTCAGCACCGGTCTTGATGGCCCTGGCGGAAGATTTTGCCTTCGTTTGACCAGTTCCGGAAAAGCCAAGCAGGCAAATGGTCATGGCAAGCAATAGCAGATGCTTCATAGGAGTAACGGTTGAATTGGTTAAGACTCCTAAGATAAGTCAGGACTGCGTATTTATGCAGTTTTGTTTGTTAGTTTATTGCCTGTTGCGATGAAAAGCAGCGAAAGCGCGTAAAAAGACAGTGCAATAACGGCACAATTCTTCAAAACAGTGGGGTAGCCCAACAGATGAACATCAATAAAGGGATAGGGATAAGTGCCCATCCAAACGCCACGGATAAAAGTATAAATGATATATAACCCTGGATAGATTAACCAGGGGATTGCATTGTAATAGGACAACCTGGTTTTGGGGAGTGCCATAAACCAATACAACAAAAAGCCCAATGGGATAACGCTGTGTAACAATTCATCGGCCAATCTGGCCCAACCCTGTGGAGACCATATATGCCGCAGGGCCAGGTTATAAACGATACCCACCACCAATATATATACCAGTATTGCTGTACTGGTAGAAGCCTTACTGAAAAATCTGCCCAATCTGCTGTACGGCCTAAGCCATAATACCAGACTATACAGGGAAACCAGGATATTGGTAAGTATGGTGAAATAGCTCAGCAGATTGATGATGGTAGTGGCTGTTCCCGTTTTTGTTATACCAAAAGTTACCCAGAATTGGAGTCCTACTGCAAATGAAGAAATAATGGATCCAATGATATACCAGGCTTTTAATGCGGGTTTATGGGTATTGCTCATAACATGGTTGTATATAAATATACACAAAGGAATATGCCGGGCAACTTAAAACTGCTTTAATTTAAAGAAATTATAAGCGAAAGTTTATGGCTACAGTGAACCTGCCATCTTTTGTTTGCAAATCGGGTTGCCAGTTACCAACGGGAGTACCCAACCATCCATCGGGTGAAGTGGTACCACGATTGCCTGCAAAATATGGTATTGAACTTGACCGGTAACCATACTCAAAACGAAACGTAACATGATCATTTGGCATAAGATCATAGGTAGCGGTGAGTTGCCAGATATCCAATTTTCTCCCTTGTGCGATGGCTTCCGTAAAAGCATTGGGCGTTACTGGTGACGGGCTGAATGCAAGGTATAAACCTGGATTACGGATATAATCAGCCCGGAATGTCAAGGCTTTATTGTTTTGATGCATCCATATTCTGTTGGCAATCGAAAAACCTGTCATGTACTGCTCTCCTTTGTGAATTCCATTACCATACTGGAATCCGTAATGTGTATTAATACTGAAAGCGGCCTGTGAAATACCTTTCGCCGAAGGTTTATTTTGATACCTTGCTACAATACTGTTGTCGTGGTGAAAGCGGGTAATATTTTCCCGGCTGTCTTTGCCAATATAAAAATTAGCAACAAGTTGTATGTTCTCATTCGGTCGGTAATAGTTCGAATTGCCAATACCCAAACTATTATTCCAGCTGTTATAAGATTGCCAGCCATTGAGTAACCACAATTCAGTTTTGAATTGCTTTGATGGGAATGCCTGTATCCTGGCTCCTGAAAAATAAAAGGGCGTAAAATCACAAACCATTGATCGCTGGTAATTCCAGTTTTCCTGTGTGATATAACTTTCAAGGCCGATATAACTCATGAAAATTCCCATCTCAATGTTTAGTCCATACCACTTATTAAAATGATACCCGGCGGCAGCTTCCCTGATGTATTTGAGATTACTGATGCTCGTGTTGCGTCCGCGACTCACCGTGGCATCCTGATCCTGTATGATCGAGCCCATCTGCCCGGTTTGAAGCCATAAACGGCCAATGATATTTTTATAATTGGTTTCAATACCCAGGCTGGCAAGGTTAAGGGTAAATTCTTTATGCCGGCCAATGGTAGACGAAATGGTATGTGTATTGTCTAAAGGATTATTGGTATTATAGTTGAAATAACAATCCAGATACGCCACACCCGTAAGCAGCGTCTGACCATTTTTGTCTTTCCAGGTTAAAGGAAAGTTCGATTGCCTGTTTTGTCCGTTGATCCATCGCAAGTCCATCCCATCAAAGGGTTTTTTTTGCTTAGATGAGTCCTGTGCATGACAACAATACAGTGCTAAAACGAATAAGAATAATAGAGAGATTTTCATATTTCTTTTGTTTGGATACGGAATAAGGGGATAGCTGGGGCAGGCTGGTAAACGAGTGGAATGTATTCCAGTATTACATCACTTTTGTCAAGCCCAAAAGCTTTGGTATCACTCAGACTCAAGTGTTTGAGTTTGAAGTAGGCATTGAGCAGGAGGCTTTCCGATAATCGGAATTCATTTTCTGCCGATAGGAATTTTTCAATGACTACAAATTTAAAATCGGGAGAGCTATTGTATGGATTATCCAGTTCATTCGATGTCATCAGCAATTCTTTTTCTTCGATCATCTGTTGTACGATCCTTTTAAAATATAACTCGGTTCTGGGCTGTACACGAAAGCCAACATGAATCGTAATTTTAAAGAGACGATTTTCTGAAAGTTCTGTCACGTCATACGACATCGTATATGGGTCTTCTGTTCTGTTGATATGCAGGAGCCAGTAAACATCAGCTCTTTTGGGTTGCGTGGCGAAAATCGAGCGGATGATTTTTTCCTCTATCTGAGTGCGGCTATTAGCCTTGGTGAGGTAAACAAGATGGGTTGCCAGTTTGGGCACTGATGCATCAACTGCCAGGCGTTCTAAAAGCGGGATGTATTTGCCTATATCTGCAAACCTTACCAGCCTGTTGTTAAGCTTGCGTGCATAATACCAGGTATACATCGTCATGAAAATGAACAGTTCAAAGAACAGGAACATCCATCTTTCCCGGATCTTGGCTACATTGGCAATGAAAAAAGCTGATTCGGTGATGCCAAAAAATGTAATCAGCATAATGACGGACAAGAGATGCCATTTACGGCGGAAATACAGATAATGTGCCAGCAGGAATGTGGTCATCATCATGGCAATGGTAATGGAGAATCCGTAGGCCGCTTCCATATGCGTAGAGCTTCTGAAATACAGTACCATGAGGATGCAACCAAACCAAAGAATCAGGTTTACACTGGGAATATATATCTGTCCTTTTATGTCGCTGGGCTGCCTGAGCGCCACGCGGGGCCAGAAGTTAAGGTTCATGGCTTCACTAATCAATGTATAAGAACCACTGATCAATGCCTGAGAGGCAATAATTGTTGCAGCAGTAGCTATTGCTATACCGGGAAGCAGCAGCCATTGGGGCATTAGTTCAAAAAATGGATTCCTGTTTCCTAATACATTGCCGGCTTCCTGCATAATCCATGCCGCCTGACCAAAATAGGAACAGAGCAGGGCCAGTTTGACCAGACCCCAACTGATTCGAATATTTTTAATACCGCAATGTCCCAAATCGGAATACAATGCTTCTGCACCGGTAGTACAGAGAAATACTGCACCGAGCAACCAAAAGCCTTCCGGATAATTCCTCAGCAGCTCCCAGGCATATATAGGATTCACTGCTTGTAACACTTCCGGATATTTTGTAATGGCATATATGCCCAGTATGGCAATCATGCTGAACCAAAGCAGCATAACCGGTCCGAAAGTTCTACCTATTACCTGGGTACCGAAACGCTGGAAAAAGAAAAGCAAAGAAAGAATCCCAATGACAATACCTATGGTAAGTGTATTTCCCGGTACAATGATTGTTTCCAGTCCGTTTACCCCGTTTAAACCTTCCACAGCCGATGCTACTGAAATGGGCGGGGTTATAATACCATCTGCAAGCAGGGTAGTGGCTCCCAGGATCGTGGGAATGACGAGGTATTTGCCATAGCGTTTTACTAATGCGTATAACGAGAATATGCCACCCTCTCCATCATTGTCGGCCTTAAGCGTAAGCCAGATATATTTTACTGTTGTTTGAATACACAGGGTCCAGAAAATGCAGGAAACACCGCCATAAATAAGCGTGGGTGTAATGATGCGATCTCCTGCAATGGCTTTTATTACATAGAGGGGACTGGTACCAATATCCCCATAAATAATACCCATGGCTACCAGAACAGAGGCAATAGTTACCCTGTTCAAAGCGGGTTGCTTTGATTCCATCTTGCAATTTTATATGTGTGTTTGAATTAGTCGGGGTCGGTCAATCGATAACCAATACCCGATTCTGTGATGATATAAGTTGGGCGATTAGGATCTTTTTCTGTTTTTTTCCGGATCTGTGCAATGAATACCCGTAAGTATTGTGATTGATGAATATAGCCTGGACCCCAGATTTCTCTTAATAAATATTGATGCGTAAGCACTTTACCACGGTTTCGTGCCAGTAAGGCCAATAGGTTAAATTCTGTGGCAGTAAATTTTATTAACCCGAGTTCATTGCTTACTGTTCTTGATTCCAGGTCAATTTTCAGTTGCCCCATCTGCACCAATGGTGTCTGCTGATCCAGCAGGCGACTTCTCAGTGCTGATCTTAACCGGGCCAGCAATTCCCCGGTGCGAAAAGGTTTGGTGAGATAGTCGTTGGCTCCATTATCAAGCGCATGAATGATATCATCCTCGCTGTTCTGAACCGATAAAATCAGGATAGGGTTACTATACCATTCTCTTAGCTCTTTGAGTACCTGGTGACCATTGATGTCCGGTAAACCCAGGTCTAGTAATATCGCTTCCGGCGGATGCAAGGCAGCCATGGTAATACCTTGTTTTCCTGTTGCAGCCTGTAAAACCTGGTAATCATGACTCTGTAGCGTAATGTCAAGCAGTTTACGCATTTGCGGCTCGTCATCTATAATCAGTATCGCAGGCCTGTTACTCATGCTTCACATTTTGGAGATAAGATATTTCGGCAGGTATACGAATGGTAAATACGGCACCCTGTGGATGATTATTACTCAATTCAATAGACCCGCCTAATGATTGAGTAAGCCCCCTGGCAATGGACAGACCCAGTCCGGTTCCACCGGGTTTACTGTTGGACAGGCGATAAAATTTATTAAATACGGCTTCTTTCTCCGTATCCGGAAAACCCGGCCCTTCATCCGAAACCGTAATGGTAATGATATCCGCGATGCAGGTACCTAAAATATCGATCCGTGTGCCAGGGGGCGTATATGATACTGCGTTGGATAATAAATTATGCAGCACTTGTTCCAGTAACCCTCTGTCTGTTTTAAATAATGGCGTATCAGGGTTGATATGGATATGTATATGTTGCTCTATGCCTTCGGCTTCCATATGACCTACTAACCCATGAATGATTTCAGCCAGGTCACACCAATCTTTTCTGGGTTGAATATATCCTGCTTCCAGTCGCGACATATTCAAGAGGTTATCTACCTGGTGATTCAACCGCAGCGCAGCAATACCGATTTCTCCCACCAGCTGGTTGGTTTGTTCCGGTGACAGGTGTATCTGATTGCTTTGCAGATTGTCTGTTGCAGCAATGATGGTAGCAATAGGTGTTCTTAATTCGTGTGAGAGTGAATTGAGCAGCGTATTGTATAAGGCAACCGTATGTGCTTTTTCCTCTTTTTCCAGGGCAATTCTTTCCATTTTCCGGATGCGGTGCGAAAGAATGGCATTGATGAGTGCAATCAGGAAATACATAACCAGCAGGATCATATCGTCTACTGACCCGATCTGGAATGTAAAATAAGGCGGGATGAAAAAGTAATCCCAGATCAATGCGCTTAGTAGTGCAGCTATGATTACGGGAATAATATCAAACAGCACTGCTGTTACAGATACCGTTGCCAGTAAAAGTAATGCCACTACTTTGTATCCCATCCACTGGGCAAAGGGATAGGATATGCCCGAAACAAGCAATACCAGTGATATGGCAATAAGGTACTGCCATCTGCTATTTCGCCTGTAAACTGTTTGACTATCCATCGGACTGCTTTGGTACTACAAAGATAGAAAGCCTTATATCAGGCTGGTATCAAATAAGGCAGACACGACATAAAGATTTTATAAAGAAAAGTTTAATGAGCACTCACCACTTTC
Source organism: Chitinophagaceae bacterium (assembly GCA_009996675.1). Lineage (GTDB taxonomy): Bacteria > Bacteroidota > Bacteroidia > Chitinophagales > Chitinophagaceae > Sediminibacterium. The sequence goes on along the minus strand of JAACZQ010000028.1, from coordinate 17,633 downwards.
AGTCCGATAATGGAACCGATCAACGTGAACAGGAAGAATAAACGCCAGGTATCTGCCGGTTCCTTGAAGAAAAGAATCCCCACCAGTACCGTTCCCACGGCACCAATACCTGTCCATACCGCATAAGCAGTACCAATGGGCAGGGTTTGCGTGGCTTTTATGAGTAATAACATACTAATGGTCAGGCATACCAGGAATCCGGCATACCATGCCCAGGCTATCATGCCGTTACTCAGCCTGGCTTTTCCCAGGCAGGCAGCAAAAGCAACTTCAAATAATCCGGCTATGATGAGTATTAACCAATGCATGGTAGGGGTTTAATCGATGTATTGATTCAGTTTTTCTTCCACGCCATAAAAAGATGCCAGCCGGCGTATGACGGCTTCTACAATGGCATCCGGACAACTGGCGCCACTGGTCATGAGAATGCGCAGGGGTGATTGGTCCGGGAGATAGCCTTCAATGGTTGATTGTTCTTTGGTATGCCAGTTGCGGTGTATAATGGCATGTTGACTCAGCAACTTATCCGGTGCGTCGATAAAATAAGTGGGTAAACGGTGTTCGCAGAGTTCAACCAGGTGAGAGGAATTGCTGCTATTATAGCCTCCGATCACAATGGCCAGATCGGCATCGGTTTCCAGCATGCCTGTTACTGCTGTCTGGTTATCATTGGTTGCATAACACAGCGTATCGCGCGTATCGGCAAAACGTTCTGCAATGGTTTCGGCAGTGAGCTGGTAGTGTCTGATATAAACACTGCGCAGGTAATCGGCTATGGCCTGCGTATCACTGGCCAGTTGAGTGGTCTGGTTTACCACACCAATGCGGGCCAGATCGCGTTCAATATCAAATCCTTCGGAGTACCTGCCATGGAATGTGTGGTAAAATTCGGCCGCGGGCTTTTCTCCGGTAATAAAACGGGCCAGTTCAACCGTTTCTGCCATATCATTTACCACTATAGTAGGCGTATGGTTGGATGCATGGGAGAAAGTGGCCCGGGTTTCCTCGTGTTTGGGTTTACCGTGTACAATGATGCTATATCCTTTGCGGGCGATCTGTTCACTGCGGTTCCATACTTTCTCAACGAAGGGACAAGTGGTATTGTACCGTTCTACGGGAATGCCCTTGGTTTTCAGCAAAGCTTCTATTTCCAGGGTAGTGCCAAATGCGGGGATAATAACCACGTCTTCCGGCCCCAGTTCATCAAATGAAATCAGCTGTTTGCCCATCGTATCCTGTAAAAAATGTACACCCAAAGCCAGGAGGTCGGCATTGACCTGTGGGTTGTGAATCATTTCACTGAGCAGAAATATTCGCTTACCGGGATTTTCTTCAATGGTCCTGAAAGCTATTTCAATGGCATTCTCTACACCGTAGCAGAAGCCAAAATGACGGGCCAGGTAAATTTGTAACGGGCCCAGGTCCAGCAGGGTGGGGGTAAAATCCTTTTTCAATTTATCCTGTTCCTTCCGCTGCTGTTTGATGGTACTGATCAGCGGGCTCCTGTAACCGGTAGGTACATTAAACTGCTTCATGGGGCAAAGATACAACAATCGGCAGGACGGCTTTCTGTATCGGTAAACTGGTAAGACTTAAGCTATCACAATAGATATTTATCCTATCTTTCGATTCCGAAACCAACTGTTGCGCCATGTCGAATCATATGTTTTTACAGGCCTGTCTTATCGTAAGCGGAGGAGTGATTGTAGGATCTGCTGCCAAGGAAAAGACCATCTTCACCACTATTGCCCGTTCCTATCAGAATAGCCGCAGAGACTGGAAGCAGTTGTTTAATGGCAAATCGCTGGAGGGCTGGCATACCTACCAGCAGCAAAAAGCAGATTCCTGGACAGTGGTTGATGGTATGTTGTATTGCCGGGGCAATCAGCCGGGTGTAACAGCGCATGCCGATCTGGTAACGGATGCCGAATATGATAATTTTGAATTGTCGCTGGACTGGAAAATTGCCAAAGCTGCCAACAGTGGTATCATGTACCTGGTTTCCGAAGCATACAAGGGGGCTTATCAAAGCGGACCTGAATATCAGTTGATTGACGATACTGGTTATCCCGGTAAACTGGAAAACTGGCAGAAAACCGGAGCCAATTATGCCATGAATGCCCCCTTGCGTGATGCCACCAAACCAGCGGGTGAATGGAATCATACCCGTATTATCGTTAATAACGGCCATGTAGAACACTGGCTGAATGATCAGAAAGTGGTTGAATACGAATTATGGACCGAAGAGTGGAAAGCCCATAAAGCCGCGGGTAAATGGAAGGATGAACCCGGCTATGGAGCTGCCCGTTCCGGTCGCATTGCACTGCAGGACCATGGCGGTGAAGCCTGGTTCCGGAATATCCGCATCCGGAAACTCTGATCCCGCAAGGTTCCTAATCTTAGGGTAGCAATCTCCCGCTACGTATCTTCGCGCCATGCATTATGTAACAGCAGAAGGCTTGACGAAGAGTTTTGGCATCAATCCCCTTTTCCGGAATATTACTTTTCATATTAATGAAGGCGATAAAATAGCGCTTATTGCCCGTAACGGGGTGGGTAAATCAACCCTTTTACGCATTTTGGCCGGACAAGACACGGCCGATGAAGGCAATTGCTGGGTCAATAAGGATGTAACAGTTGCATTATTTGAACAGGAGCCTCATTTTGATGAAAGCAAAACCATACTGGAAAACATATTTGCGGGCGGACATCCGATCATGGAAGCCATTAAAAGTTATGAAGCCGCTGCAGAAACGGAAGACGGGCACCTGATAGCAGAAACCATTACCCGTATGGATGAGCTGGGTGCCTGGGATTTTGAAGCCAAAGTGAAACAGATCCTGGGGAAGCTGAATATCCATCACCTGCAAAGACCGGTTAACCAGCTGAGCGGCGGTCAGCGTAAACGAGTAGCCCTCGCCAAAACATTGATCGATATTGGATTTGATCACAAGCATACCCTGCTGATGATGGATGAACCCACCAACCACCTGGATGTGGAAATGATAGAGTGGCTGGAACATTACCTCAATGCAGAAAATGTAACCCTCTTGCTGGTAACACACGATCGTTATTTTTTGGATGCAGTTTGTGCGGAAATATGGGAACTGGAACGCGAAAACATGTATGTGTACAAGGGCGATTATGAGAATTATATCGAGAAAAAAGCCGCCCGCATCGATAGTGAACTGGCCAGTATTGATAAGGCACGCAACCAATACCGTAAGGAACTGGAGTGGATGCGCAAACAACCCAAGGCCCGGACTACCAAGAGCAAAAGCCGGCAGGATAATTTTTACAATATAGAAGCCAGGGCCAAACAGAAAATTGAAGATGCCCGCTTGCAGCTCGATGTAAAAATGAGTCGCCTGGGTGGTAAGGTTATTGAATTGAAGAAGATATACAAATCGTATGGTGACCTGCCTATCCTGAAAGGGTTTGACTATACCTTTAGTAAGGGAGAAAGAATTGGTGTGATCGGAAAGAATGGTGTGGGAAAATCAACATTCCTCAACATTCTGCAACAACTGGAACCCGCCGATAGCGGTAAAATCAATGTAGGTGAGACCGTTGTATTCGGTAATTTTTCCCAGCAGGGGCTGGTGATCAAAGAAGACCTGCGGGTTATTGAATATGTAAAATCATTTGCAGAGAATTTCCCGCTGGCCAAAGGTGGCAGCCTGAGTGCTGCACAGTTCCTGGAATTATTTCTCTTTTCGCCAGACAAGCAATACACGTATCTTTCTTCCCTGAGCGGTGGTGAAAAGAAGCGGTTACAGTTACTCACCATTTTATTCCGCAATCCCAATTTCCTGATCCTGGATGAACCTACGAACGATCTGGATCTGCCTACACTGGCTGTACTGGAAAATTTCCTGAGTGAATACCAGGGTTGTGTGCTGATTGTATCACACGACCGTTATTTCATGGATCGCCTGGTAGATCATTTGTTTGTATTTGAAGGCCAGGGCGAAGTCCGCGATTTCCCCGGCAACTATACCCAATACCGCATCTGGCAGAAAGAGCAACAAATGCTGGCCGAACAGATAGTAAAGAAGCCGGAAACAGCTCCTAAAAATGAAGTGGCCGATACTGCAGTGAAGCGGAAACTGAGTTTTAAGGAAAAACGTGAATTTGAACTGCTGGAACAGGAATTACCCAAACTGGAAGCAGAAAAAGCCCAGCTCACCGCACAAATGAGTACTGGCAACCTGCCCTTTGAAGAATTATCCCGCATCAGCGAACGTATAGCCGCTATAACAGCAGAACTGGAAATAAAAGAAATGCGCTGGCTGGAACTGAGTGAGGAGGGGTGAATGGTGAGTGGTCAGTAGTGAGTAGTCGGTAGTGAGTAATGAATAGGGAGATCAATACTGTTTATTTGATATTGGTATTTAATCTTTTCCCCCACATCAAAGATCAAAAATTCAAACATCTGCGATCTGACATTTAACAGTGAGCTGTCTTACTCACTATGCACCCGCTCGTAAACATCCAGCAGTGTTTGAATGGCTTTTTTACCAGCAGGGCCCAGGTCGAGGGAGAAATCGTTTACGTAGAGGTTAATGTGTTTGCGCATAACATCTTCACTCATTTCCTGGGCATGGACGCGTACATAATCACCCAGGTCCGGATAATGCGCAAATGCATAGCGAATGCTTTCCATAATAAGACGGTTCACATCCGTAATTACCGGTTCGGGTAAATGGCGTTGGGCAACAATCCCACCCAGTGGAATGGGTACCTGTGTTTGTTCTTCCCAGTATTTACCCAGGTCGAAAAGCAGGTGTAAACCTTTGGCTTGATAGGTAAAGCGGTTTTCGTGGATAATAACGCCTGCATCTGCTTCACCGGACAGCACCAGTGATTCTATCTCATGAAAAACATGGAATGATTTGTTTTGTGCCTGCGGAAATGCCATGGAAAACAGCAGGTGGGCTGTGGTATTGATGCCCGGTATGGCAATACGCATCTTATTTACCTCGGCCGGACTGTGCAGTGGATTACGGGTAATGAGTAAGGGGCCAACGCCCATACCCAATGCACCACCACTATCGAGTAAAGTATATTGGTTTGTTACCAGGGGCCATACGCCATAACTAATTTTACTGATATCCAGCTTCCCGGCAAGTGCCCATTGGTTGAGGGTTTGCACATCTTCCAATACCACATCAAATGTATACTTGCCTGTGTCAATTTTTCCATTGACCAGTGCATCAAAAATAAATGTGTCGTTCGGGCAAGGAGAAAAGCCCAGTCGCAGCTTCATAACCAGACATTGAACTGCAAAATTAGGAAATAAGCGGGGGACTGGCTTTAAGCCATTTTATAAACCCGGTCGAGGTATTTGAGTACAACCTCATTCAGTGCATCGATGGATTCTTTCAGCAGCCATTTGCTTTTATCACGTTCCCCAATATAGTTGGAAATGGCGCGGAACTGTATGAAAGGAATTCGTGCTTCCCGGCACACATAATGCAGGGCCGCTCCCTCCATACTTTCTGTAGTGGGTTGGTATTTTTTTGCCAGTTGCTGAATCCTTTCCGGGTTCGTGCTGATCTGGTTTACTGTAACAGCCGTTACTTCCGGCAGTTTCAGCAGGTTATAGCGTTGTAGCCAGGGATTGGGCAGTTTTCTTTTTTCAAAAGGGGGGTAACCGCTTTTTTCAAGTTTCAGGTCAAACAGGTCCTTCCACTTTCCATCTTCTTCCACACCCATATCGCCCAGTATTTCATCATCTATAACCAGCACTTTCCCCAATGTCAACTTTGTATCAAAACAACCCGCAATACCTACTTGTATAATCAGATCCGGTTTTTCTTCGGTAGCCAGCCGCGTTAAGGATACGGCACTGGCCAACAAACCAACGCCCGACTGGTGAAACCGCACTTTCAGTCTTTCTCCCTCACCCGTATACAATCCTTTTATCCCCACAAAAGCAGGCATCCATTCGGCGGTGGTAGCAGCGGTGATGATGATGCGCATGAATGTTTTTGGTTTTTGGTTTGTAGTTTATGGTTTGTAGTTTATGGTTTGTAGTTTATGGTTTGCATGAACTTATTTGTAAAGTTAACATATTACACAAGTTCTCACTCCTGCCAGCTATATCTGCGGTATAATAAACCCTCCACCAACCAAAAACCAAAAACTACAAACCATACACCAGACACACTACGTTTAACCGCTAACTTCCAAACATTCCCTACCTTTGCCGAAATTTTGTGCGGAATGGTGTATTTAACGCGGCAGGAGCATTTTAATGCCGCCCATAAACTGTATAACCCTAAATGGAGCCGGGAACAGAATGAAGCTGTTTTCGGGGTCTGTGCCAATGAAAACTGGCATGGGCATAATTATGACCTCTTCGTAACCATCAAAGGAAATCCTGATCCGGATACCGGTTTTTTATACGATGTAAAACAGCTGAGCAAGATCATCAAAGCACATGTAATTGATAAGCTGGATCATAAAAACCTGAACCTGGATGTGGATTTTATGAAAGATAAACTCTGCTCTACCGAAAACCTGGCCATTGCCATCTGGCAGCAATTAGCACCTCACTTACCCCAACAGGTTGATTTACACTGTATTAAATTGTATGAGACACCCAGGATCTACGTGGAATATTTTGGTAATTGATTAATTATCAGTGTATTGCATTTTTGTTTATTGTTTTAGGGTAATATTTTAAACAAAATAAGATCTGTCCTGTTACTTATATCGTATGTAACTTTACAGCAGGATGTCGATTTACTGCTGAAAGCGTAAGCGTTATATACAGGACATTCAAGCTCTGTTATCAATACCTGGCTCCCGTTGCCTGGCCACTTGATCAGCACACTTCTGAAACAGTGCCGGGCGGTTGATAACTGAACCACTTGATTATAATAATAGTAATTGATCACCAGCCATACAGCCGCTGAAGTGTGCGACGCAACGGATGCTGGGAAAAGCCTGAAAGCCTGGTCAATGCCGGGTAAGCTAATTATGGGAAAAAAAGTTGCCGTATTCCGGAAAGAACATTTTAATGCAGCACACCGGCTTCATAATCCGGATTGGTCTGATGAAAAAAACCAATCGGTTTTCGGTTTGTGCAATAACCCCAACTACCATGGTCATAATTATGAGCTGGTGGTGCAGGTAACCGGAGAACCCGATCCTGCTACAGGATATGTAGTGGACATGAAAATATTGAGCGAACTGGTTCAGGAAGAAGTATTGAACCGTTTTGATCATAAAAACCTGAATCTTGATACAGCGGCTTTTGCCAAACTGAATCCCACGGCAGAAAATATTGCCATGGTCATTTATGATTTGTTAAGGGCAAGACTGGATGAGAAACTGGATCTTAAAATCAGATTGTATGAAACAGAAAGAAACTTTGTTGAATATCCGGCTTGATGGCGAAAAGATTGAGCTGAGTGATAAACATATCGATGATATGGGGGATAACCATATCAGCACTTCTGTAGATACGCCCATGCGTGCCGATGCGTTTGAAAAAACAGATGATGCAAAAATAGCTGCTATCGAAACACATTTCCGTGCGATCATGGAAGAGTTGGGACTGGACCTGACTGACGACAGCCTCAGGGGAACACCGCATCGGGTAGCAAAAATGTATGTAAGAGAAATTTTCCAGGGATTGAATCCGGCCAATAAACCGGTAATGGCTTTGTTTGAAAACAAATACCGTTACAATGAAATGCTGGTCGAAAAAAATATTTCCTTCTACAGTAACTGCGAACACCATTTTGTGCCCATCATCGGAAAAGCGCATGTGGCTTATATCAGTAACGGCAAAGTAGTGGGACTGAGCAAGCTCAACCGGCTGGTTGAATATTTTGCCAAGCGCCCACAGGTACAGGAGCGTTTAACCATGCAGATTGGTAAAGAACTGCAGCAGGATCTGGGCACGGAAGATGTAGCAGTACTCATTGATGCAAAACACCTGTGCGTGGCCAGCAGGGGTGTGGAAGACGATACTTCATCCACCATCACAGCCTTTTATGGTGGTCGTTTTCAGGAGGAGAAAACCAGGCAGGAATTCCTGCAATACCTGGAACTGAAAACGGAATTTTGATATATAAACAGATTGTGATGAAGGGGTTATCTGCCAGATAGCCCTTTTTCATGCTATTCCGGACCAAAAACCAGCCGGTAGATTTGGCTTTTGGTAAGATTTGAATTTCTTTTGCGGAATCCCCATTGCGGGGTTTAAACCATCTTCGATTATGAGTCAGAATGCTTTTATTTTTCCCGGTCAGGGATCGCAGTTTTCCGGTATGGGCAAAGCCTTATACGATGATAATGCCCTGGCCCGTAAATTATTTGAAAATGCAAATGATATACTCGGCTTCCGCATCAGTGATGTGATGTTTACCGGTAGTGACGAAGCATTGAAACAAACCAATGTTACACAACCAGCCGTGTTCTTACATTCTGTTGTAGCGTATAAAACAATTGAAGGAGCCCGCCCACACATGGTGGCCGGTCATTCTCTGGGCGAATTTTCTGCCCTGGTAGCCAATAATACCCTGAGCTTTGAAGACGCGCTGAATCTGGTGAGCATTCGTGCCGCCGCTATGCAGAAAGCCTGTGAGCTGGTGCCTTCCACCATGGCTGCCGTATTGGCTTTGGATGATGCCAAAGTAGAAGCCATTTGTGAAGAAGTGCAGAAAGAAACGGGTGAAGTGGTTGTGCCTGCCAATTATAATTGCCCCGGGCAGCTGGTTATCAGCGGTTCGGTGAAAGGCATTGAAATTGCCTGTGAACGCATGAAAGCAGCTGGTGCCAAACGGGCGCTGGTATTGCCGGTTGGTGGTGCTTTCCATAGTCCTTTAATGGCACCGGCAAGGGAAGAACTGGCCGCAGCTATTGAAGCAACCCAGTTTCACCAGCCCGTATGCCCCGTATACCAGAATGTTGTTGCAGCAGCTGTAATGGATCCTGCTGAAATCAAACAAAACCTCATTAACCAGTTAACCGGTGCCGTTCGCTGGACCCAAAGTGTTCAGGCCATGGTTGCCGATGGTGCAACCCATTTTACGGAAGCCGGACCAGGTAAAGTGTTACAGGGACTGGTTCAGAAAATTTACAAGGAAGCCGTGGTGAACGGGGTTAGTTAACGAACCACGCACCGATGGATTGATCCAGAAAAAAGCCTCCAATAATTATTGGAGGCTTTTTGATGATTGTTTGAAATCGTTAATGGAAATCCAGTGTACCATTCACCCATTCCGGGTCAAGGTTAGCATCGTATTTCTTGTAGAAATGAATGGCTGGTTCATTCCATTCCAATACCTGCCACACCATGCGCTTGAATCCTTTTTCTTTCGCCTCCTGTATGACGCGGTCAAACAGCAGTTTGCCTGCACCATTGCCACGTAATTGCTCTGTAACCAGAAAATCTTCCAGGTATAAACACTGTCCCTTCCAGGTGCTGTAGCGGATATAGTACAAAGCAAAACCTTCCACTTTTCCATTAATCTCAGCCACAAAAGCCCACCATACCGGGTTGCTGCCAAAACCGCTTTCCTCAAAATGCGACAGTGTAACAGTCACTTCCTCAGGCGCTTTTTCATATACAGCCAATTCATGTATCAGTTCCAATAATCGCTTACAATCTGAGCGCTCAGCCCTCCGGATATTTATTTGCATACAGGATACTATTGTTTTCTTTTGGCTGCGAAGTTACCATTTGGCTGCATAAAAGTAAGCTGGGTACTTTCTCCTTTTTCATTTACATCAAACTGTACATAGTAACCTGGTGCAATCTTCAGTGCAAACTTATGCGCACCCAAGGCATCCAGCGGATATTCAGGCTGACCGGGGATGAGTACATGAAGTTTGTCGTTTTTCACAGAGACTTTTACAGTTGCACCCGATAAAGTGTATTCACCGGTATATTTTTCCAGTTCACTGCTGCTTACCTGTTGCAGTTTAGGGCTTCTGGTAAAACGCAATGCTGACAGCGTGGGTTCAAATTTGGTGGTCAGTGCATTGATCTCACCGGTCTCCGACATATGAAATTGCAGACGGAGCGGACTTCTCTGGCTGGTGTCGATTCCCGTTTTTTTATTTACGTCAAAGGGCTCAAATATATCATAGTGATAATGACGCAGCCAGGTGATATCTCCTGGTGTAAGCATGAAGAGCGAATCATTTTTCAATACCAGGTCCATAGTGCCATAACCGGGATGTGTGTAAAGGCCGGTATAGTCTTTCAGCGGGTGACTGGGTGTGGTACCGGACTGCTGGTTGGAAGCGGCACTCCGGGCCGATTCTTTGGCAGAAGCCAATGCTTTGTCGGTACTTTTCTTGATATCGGAAGTCCAGTCGAAATAGGGCAGCCCCAGCATACGGTCGGCTAAAATATTGCGCACTACTCCATTAACGGAGGAACCGTTCTGATTGGTGAGCACGATAATACCAATACTATCTGTTGGAAAGAAACTGGTACTGGCGGAGAATCCGTCTATATTACCGCCATGCTCAACCCGGAAATGGCTTTTGTAAGAGGAGAGAAACCAGCCAAGTCCGTAGGTGGAAAAATGCAGATCCGGTTTTTCTGCAGAAGGCAGGCCAGGGCCTGCAACCATTTGGGGTGATATGGCTTCTGAAACATAATTGGCAGGTAAAATTTCTTTGCCATTAAACTTACCGCCATTGATCCAGGTCATTACCCAGTTGGCCATTTCAGTTACACTGCTGTTGATGCTTCCCGCCGGCCCCATGGCATTGATGTGATAATAATCCAGCAGATCGATGATACTGTCTTTTTTCAACCCATAACCCAGTGAAGCATCGGCATCTTTCTGTAAGCCTTCAATGCTGAAATTGGAACGGCTCATGCCCAATGGCTTGAGTATTTGTGTGCTGATATTTTCTTCCCAGCTTTTACCGGTGATTTTTTCCGCTACCATGCCCTGGGCCAGGAACATGAAATTATTATACTGCCAGCGCTCACGGATACCCGTACTGGGCTCCTGGTACCGGATACGCGTGAGCAGACTGTCGCGTGAATCATTTTTAAAAATATACCAGGAAAAATCATGTCGAGGTAAACCCGTGCGGTGCGACATCATATCCCGCAGTGTGATCATCCGGTTCATATCGTCATTGTAAAAATGCAGTGCCGGCAGGTAGTTCAGTACCGGCTTATCAAAATCAAGTTTGCCGTCTTTCCGCAGCTGACCCATGAGTGAAGCTGTGAAAGCTTTGGTACAACTGCCGATGGCAAACAATGTATTGGGTGTTACTGGTAATTTTTTTTCCAGATCACGATAGCCAAATCCTTTTGCATATACGATTTTATCTTTTTCAACTACGGCTACCGCCATACCGGCCGCATAAAACTCGCGCAGGACGCGTTCAAAAGCCGTATCCAGACCGGCAAAACGATCGGTGGGGGTATTGACCCGGTTTTTTTTCTGGGCAGGAAGGCTGAAGCTGATGGCCGATAATGCCAATACAGCCGCCCATGTTTTCATCTTTCTCATGGCAGAATATTTGGTGCTGAAATATCAGTAGCTAAAAACTGTGTTTTATTACAGCTTATTGCAGTGCCTGCTCCAGATCCGTCAGAATATCATTCACCTGCTCAATTCCCACACTCATGCGGATCAGACCATCGGTAATTCCGTATTTGATTCTTTCATCGCGCGGAATACCAAAATGACTCATACTTGCCGGATGTGATACCAGTGTATCTACGGTTCCCAATGAAATAGCCCGCACGCACATCTGCAAACGGTCGATGAATTGTTTGCCCGCTTCCAGTCCGCCCTTGAGTTCAAAACTCAGTACTGCACCAGGATGTTTCATTTGTTTGAGGGCAACTGCATGATCGGGGTGATTGCTTAAGCCTGTATAGTTCACCTGTGCTACGGCCGGGTGCTTGGCAAGGTATTCGGCTACGGTCATGGCATTACTGCAGTGCCGGTCCATACGCAGTTCCAGTGTTTTCATTCCCTGCGCCAGTAGAAAAGCATCAAAGGGATTACTGTTGCCACCCAGTAATACATGCCATTTCCAGATGCCGGTTTTCATTCTTTCGATGTCTTTACCGATCAATACCCCGCCGATAGCGGTACCATGTCCATTCAGGAATTTGGTAGTGGAATGAAAGACAAAATCAACCCCATACCGAAAAGGCTGCTGGAGATAAGGGGTAGCGAAAGTATTGTCCACGCTAACCAGTTTTCCGCCGGCCTTGGCCAGTTGGGTAACAGCGGCAATATCCACACATTGTATGGTGGGGTTGGCCGGTGTTTCAATATGCACCAGTTTGATCTGTGGATTTTGTTTCAGGGCGGAAGCAACCTGATTCAGGTCGCGCATATCTACCAGTATGGGCTGAATGCCGGTATCCGCCAGTACCTTATACATCAGTTCCTGGGTGCCGCCATAGAGCGAAAAATGCGATAAAAGGGCATCTCCGGTTTTCAGGTTGCTCAGGAAAAGGGTAGTCATGGCAGCCTGACCACTGGCATGTAAGAGTGCTTTGAGTTGCAGGGGTTGTCCCTGTTCATCGGTAAGCCCGAAAGCTTCCAGGGCGGCAATGGTTTCCTCAGCTGCGGTAAAGGTAGGGTTACCCCAGCGGCTGTATACACGGGTTTTGTCTGATCCCGCAAAACGTTCCATGCCCTCCTGTGCTGTATCAAAAGTGAAGGTGGAAGTGGCATAAATAGGGGTCAGGTGAGCATCTGCTGCGTTTTGTCCGCCTGCCGCATGCAGGGCTACGGAACTGAGACCGGTAAAAGGAAATTTCTGTGCCATAATTTGTACATTGTAGGTGATTACAGAACGACTGTCATCAGCTTTATCAAATGTAAGACGAATCATGAAGCAATTACTCATCAACTACGCAAACTATGAGCATTGGGCCAATGACCGGCTGTTGCAGGTGATCCTGTCATTGGATGAATCGATGCATACCCGGGAAGCCATCAGCAGTTTCCCCTCTGTTCAGAAGACTTTTCTCCACATCTGGGATGCTTCCAGTATCTGGTGGCAGCGACTGCAAATGCATGAACAGATTGTGGTGCCCAGCCTCAGCTTTCACCCAAATATGCGTGATATTGCCAATGGATTGCAATATCACGCAAAGCAATGGTCGGAATGGATCACCAATGCCAGTCCGGATATGATTAATGCCAGTTTACCCTATAAAAACATGAAGGGGGAACCCTTTGTGCAACCCATCCGTGATATCCTGTTACACCTGTTGAATCATGGAACCTATCACAGGGGACAGGCAGTGGCACAACTACGGCAGTTGGGAATCACAACGGTACCGGCAACAGATTATATCGTTTTTACACGGGAGAACTGAGAAGGATGTCAGATCTCAGATCTTTGATTTTTTGATTTTGATGTGGGTAGGAATGATTCGTGTGAGTAGTCGGTAATGACTACATATCATTGATCTGTTTTCATTACTCACTACTGACTGCTCATCAATCACCCCTCATACGCCCACTTCACCCAGGTGGCTCCCCAGGTAAATCCGCCGCCGAAAGCTGCGAGGACAATATTGTCGCCTTTCTTCAGTTGTTTTTCCCAGTCCCACAAACAAAGTGGCAATGTGGCGGCAGTGGTATTGCCGTATTTCTGGATATTGATCATTACCTTTTCCTTGGGTAAACCCATGCGGTTGGCTGTAGCGTCAATGATGCGCAGGTTGGCCTGGTGGGGTACCAGCCAGGCAATATCTTCACCGGTGAGATTATTTCTTTCCAGTAGTTCTGCACTCACATCAGCCATACCTTTTACCGCAAATTTGAAAACCGATTGTCCTTCCTGGTAAGCAAAGTGCTCGCGGGCCATGACGGTATCAACTGTTGCGGGTTTTAAAGAGCCACCAGCTTTCATATGCAGGTACTGACGGCCGCTTCCATCACTTTTCAGGATACTATCCAATACACCACTGCCATCGGTAGCGGGTTCCAGTAAAACAGCACCGGCGCCGTCACCAAAAATAATGCAGGTAGCACGATCGGTATAGTCAATGATCGCACTCATTTTATCAACCCCCACTACAATTACTTTTTTAAAGCGGCCACTTTCAATATACATGGCGCCAGTAGTAAGCGCATAGAGAAAACCACTGCAGGCCGCACTCATATCATAACCCCAGGCATTGGTGGCACCCAGTTTATCACAGATGATATTGGCGGTGGCGGGGAATACCATATCGGGTGTGACAGTGGCACAGATTACGCAATCAATATCAAGGGGACTGAGGTTTTTCTTGCGCAGGATTTCCTGAACGGCAGGAACAGCCATATCACTGCTGGCTTTACCGGGCTCTTTTAAAATTCTTCTTTCTTCGATACCGGTGCGGGTGCGGATCCACTCGTCGTTGGTATCAACCATTTTCTCCAGGTCAAAATTGGTGAGTTTGTCTTCGGGTACATAACCACCTACTGCTGTGATCGCTGCTGTAATCTTACTCATGAATCATTTGGTTATAAGCGTCTAAAAATTCTTTGGGTGTTTGTATGGATATTTTTTTTGTCTTGAATTCTTTCGGATAAGCAGTCACCAGGGCCGCAATATCTTTCATCTGTAAAGCGAGCGATAATAATAAAGCGGCTTCCTGCATGGCCGGTGATTGCTCCAGTACCTTGTCCAGCATGCGGACCGGTACATCCACCAGCTGCACCAGTGGCTTCAGGTCACGCAGGGCCTGTAAAGCTTTCTCCGGGCTGCTGTTTGCACGTAAAACCGGCAGTAAACCATAAAACCCGATGCTGCTGCAATGTAAAACCAGCACTTGCTGGTAAGCCAGCTCCAGCAATAATGCAGCATCCCGGTCCCGCGGCGATTGCCCGGTGAGGAAATCCTGCAATAATCGGGTATCTATGAGCACCTGTTTCATAGACAGTCCTCACTAACCGCCTGATCGGTTGCTTCAGTTCCGGCCCCAAAGGTAAAGCCTGGAGCAAAGGCACCATGCCATCTTTTTATGGTTTCCGGCAATTTTGTGTGTTGCACCCGCTGTTCGGTGGTGAGTGCGCGCAAATAGGCTTCCACCAGCTGCGATACACTGCGGCCAACCCCCTGGGCATAGGCTTTGGCATCCCGGATCACGGCCTCATCCACCGATAAGGTTAATTTGGTCGTCATACGTATAAATTTGATACAAATATACGTATGATCTATGCATATTTACCCCTATTTTTGGGACTGTATGATTGCATTTGTAAGAGGACATTTTGCGGTTAAGACCCCGGCCCGGGTGGTGGTGGATGTGAATGGAGTGGGGTATGACCTGCAGATCAGTCTCAATACCTATGCAGCCATCAGCAACAGCGAGCAGGGACAGCTGCACACTTATTTACATATTACCGAAAATGCACAAACATTGTTCGGTTTTGCCGATATTGCAGAAAAGGATTTATTCCTGCAACTGATCAGTGTATCGGGGGTGGGTGCAGCTACCGCCCGGATGATGTTGTCTGGTATGAAGCCGGATGAAATCATTCGCGCCATTGTGCAAGGCAACACGAAGCAGCTGGAAGGGATCAAAGGAATAGGCCGTAAATCGGCGGAGCGACTCATTGTGGAATTAAGGGATAAACTGGGAAAACAATCCCTGGAATCTCCCCTCAGCATCACAGCAGTTGCTTCCAAAGACAATGATGCTGTTCAGGCACTGGTGGCATTGGGTATTGTGCGGTCACAGGCAGAACAGGCCATTAAAAAAACCATGTTAGCAGCATCTGCTGATGCCTCACTGGAAGAGATCATCAAACAGGCGCTTAAAAATGTATAATCTATAGGAACAAGTCTACCTAACTAAGTGCTTTGCTTTGCGTTTACGCATTCTTTTTTTCAGCCTGACCCTGTTGCTGTATAGTGGTATGCTTACCGCACAGAACCGTGATTCCCTTCGTTATCCCATTAACGACCGGAGGGCTGATGGTATCAGCGAAAAAAGCCGCAATCCCTTCGACCTGCGCGATACCTCCCTCATCAAACGAACCATTGAATACGATCCCAAAACACGCCAGTACTATATCGTTGAAAAAATTGGTAACAGCTACTACCGCAAACCCAGCTACCTGAGCTTCGAAGAATTCTGGCGACTGCAGAACAAAGAAGCTGAAAAAGACTATTTCAAGAAAAGAGCTGACGCACTCACCGCACTGAACAAAAAAGCACAACGCCCACCCATGCGTGTGTACAACCGCCTGTTCGACCGCATCTTTGGCCTGGGTGATGCCGTGGATATTGCCGGAGGTCGATTGAAAGATGCAGCCGGTCAGCTGAAAGACCTCACCAAAGATCCCAACCTCCTGAATAAACTGAAAGTGGATATCCGCCCCAGTGGCGATGTATATGTTACCGCAGGTTACCAGGGGCAGAATATCAAAAACCCGACCTTGCCGGAAAGAGCGCGCAAGAATGGTGGCTTTGATTTTGATATGAATGCCAACCTCAACGTCAATGCCAATATTGGGAATAAACTCAAATTCCCCATTAATTACAATACACAGTCCAACCTGAATTTTGATAACCAGATCAAACTGGATTATAAAGGCATGGATGATGAATTGATTAAAAGCATTGAAGCTGGTAATATTTCCTTTCAGTCCAAAGGAACACTGATACCCAGTACACAAAACCTGTTTGGTATCAAAACACAACTACAGTTTGGTAAACTCTTTGTAACCGGTGCTATCGCCAACCAGCGCTCCAGTCGCCAGTCTGTATCACTCCAGGGTGGTGCGGCCTTATCCAATTTCCAGAAACGACTGGATGAATATGATGAGAACAGACATTTCTTACTCGGACAATATTTCCATGATAATTACAATACCGTGATGCGTAATCTGCCGGTGGTAAATTCACAAGTGCAGATCCAACGGATAGAAGTGTGGGTAACCAACCGCACCGGTGCCACAACAGAAGCCCGTGATGTGGTGGGTTTTATGGATCTGGCAGAACCAAAACCCTATAATGCATCCATCAGTTCGGCCACCAACAGCAACCTGCCATTTAACCAAGCCAATAATCTGTATACATCTCTGACGAATGATCCGAACAGCCGTAACCCGGCATTCATCAACAGTTTATTATTGTCGAAAGGGCTTCGTCCGGTGGATGATTATGAAAAAACATTTGCCCGGAAACTAACACTGGCTGAATATACCTTCAATGCGCAAGCCGGTTATCTGTCGCTGCAAAACCAGTTACAGCCCGATGAAGTGTTGGGTGTGGCATTTCAGTATACCTACAATGGCCGTGTGTATCAGGTGGGTGAATTCTCACAGGATGTTGCGTTGGACTCTTCACGGGGCGTGCAGAAAGTATTGTTCCTGAAATTATTGAAAGCCACGTCACAGCGGGTACAATTGCCCATCTGGGACTGGATGATGAAGAACGTGTATTCGCTGGATGTATTTGGCGGTATACAGCGGGAAGATTTTAAACTGAATATTTTATACGAAGAGCCCAGTGGCGGACTGAAGCGCTACCTGCCCGAAACCTCACCCCGGGTGGATGGGGTGCCCTTGTTGCGCATACTCAACCTCGACCGGCTGAATAACCGTAATGATCCGCAACCCGATGGGGTCTTTGATTTCATCGATGGATTTACCATTCAACCCAATACCGGCCGTGTG